>NZ_JBHVSK010000008.1:109111-262185 GCF_042885235.1 Paenibacillus sp. NPDC058071 | reverse complement strand
GGGGGTGGAAGCACAGCAATGTGTGGAGCTGACCAGTACTAATCGGTCGAGGGCTTATCCAAAATTCACTCGGTAACACGGGTGACGCTAAAAGAGATTCAAGACTTTCGCATCCAGTTTTCAGGGCGCAATTCCAATTGTGAGTCACTGACTAGTGCAGTGAAGAACAGTTAATGCGGACGGCATTTGGCGATGTCGATTCCTGATCATGCTTCGTTCCCGCTCGAAGCATGTGACATTATGCGGGACAAGCGTGGCGGTGTAGCTCAGCTGGCTAGAGCGTACGGTTCATACCCGTGAGGTCGGGGGTTCGATCCCCTTCGCCGCTACCATATAATTCGGAGGCTTAGCTCAGCTGGGAGAGCATCTGCCTTACAAGCAGAGGGTCGGGGGTTCGATCCCCTCAGCCTCCACCATATATTTGTTCGGAACTGGCGCGAGGTGGAGCAGTCCGGTAGCTCGTCGGGCTCATAACCCGAAGGTCACAGGTTCAAATCCTGTCTTCGCAACCAACTTTCTTGAACGAATAGGTAAAACATACGGAGCTGTGGTGTAGAGGCCTAACATGCCTGCCTGTCACGCAGGAGACCGCGGGTTCGAATCCCGTCAGCTCCGCCATTTTTTACAAAAGCATAAGGCTCGGTAGCTCAGTCGGTAGAGCAGAGGACTGAAAATCCTCGTGTCGGCGGTTCGATTCCGTCCCGAGCCACCATTTATGTTTTGGAGGGCTAGTGAAGTGGCTAAACACGGCAGACTGTAAATCTGCTCCTTTCAGGTTCGGTGGTTCGAATCCATCGCCCTCCACCATTTTCTCATCATGAGAGCCATTAGCTCAGTTGGTAGAGCACCTGACTTTTAATCAGGGTGTCGAAGGTTCGAGTCCTTCATGGCTCACCATTTTATGGACGTTAAACCCGCTAACTTCGGTTAGCGGGTTTTTTGCTGTTTATTTTGGTTTTTATTTTAGCATTAAATGAAGTGTAACAAACTTAGGCAGCGATATAGAAGCGATAAATTGTTTAAGCTGGTATAAATAAGTGTCCATACTCGTCTAGCCCCATCTAGCGTTCATTTAGTGCTCATTTAGTGCTCATTTAGTGCTTATCTAGTGCTCATCTGGGGTTCCATCTTACTCATTTTATCGGCTATGAGCGACTTCAGCCTGTTTGTTAGGATGACTTCCTAGATCTCAGTAGAAATAACTGCAAAAAGGCTGTTATTTTTATCTGTATCCGAGCTATTTGAAGGAATAACTGCGAAATTGCAGTTATTGGTTGTGATGAAGGGTAGTTTTATTGTTCAGGGCTCTAAATAACTGCAAAAAGGCAGTTATTCAATGTTTTTCTCGTCTGGATAGAGAAATAACTGCACTTTGGCAGTTATTTCGTATTATTAGGTCAGCCAGGGATTTCTGGTGGCCTATTTTTATAGGTGTTTTATGATGGCAATAGCCGAGAAAAACTTTGGCTCAAACTTCAAATCAGTGTTTGGCGGAAAAGGAGAGAGTAGCGAAGCGAAGAGTCAGAGGGATTCTGGAGAAACGAGAGTGGGCGCTTTTAAAGCAAGATTCCTACCGCACACATCAAAAAATAAAGGAATCAGGCTTCAATGGCGAGCGGAATAACCCTCTGAGCCGCAGCGCTTTCCCTCATTTCAAGCCAAGCACTGATTTCTGTTTTGGACTAAAACTTTTAGTAAAAGAAAAGGACACAAAGATAAGAATACACAAAAACCCAAAAAATAAGGTTTCAAAGATAAGAACTCAAAGATAAGAACTCAAAGATAAGAACTCAAAGATGAGAACTCAAAGATGAGAACTCAA
Source organism: Paenibacillus sp. NPDC058071 (assembly GCF_042885235.1). Classification (NCBI taxonomy): domain Bacteria; kingdom Bacillati; phylum Bacillota; class Bacilli; order Caryophanales; family Paenibacillaceae; genus Paenibacillus; species Paenibacillus sp. NPDC058071. Next base: position 260,363 of record NZ_JBHVSK010000008.1, on the reverse strand, counting down.
AGATGAGAATACATAGAAAAGAACCCAAAAGAAAAGAACATAAAATAAAGAACATAAAAAAGCTCACATAAAAGAAGAGGCCGGCACGATGCCGACCTCTTCTTTTCCCTTATTTAGATGCGCGGTGCGCCAATTCCTCGACAATTTCTGCAACGGCGTTGTCCAGACGGCTGATCAGCTCGTCGTCCAACTGGAACTGCGATTCACCGACACCGGCGTCCAACCGTGCGATATGCGAATCGGTCGCATACACGCTGCTGCCGAAATGTCTCGCATTAAGCGAGGAGAGAACCGGCTTCAGCGAGAAGTCGATGGCTAGCAGATGGGCGAGCGTTCCTCCGATAAATAACGGAGTTACGAATTTGCCGTTAAACCCTTTTTGCGGCAATAGATCGATAAACGTCTTCAGTACGCCTGTAAAGGAAGCTTTATACACGGGGCTGGCGATTACGACAACATCGGCTGCTTCCACTTTGGCCGCTGCTTCGATAATGGCCGGGCTATCGAATTTGGCATGTATCAAATCCTCTGCAGGCAGCGAGGCTACGGCAATGTGCTCGAAGGAGATGCTTTTCTCGGACAATTGCTTTTCAACATATTCAGTAATGCCGGTCAACCGCGAGCCTGGGTTCGGGCTGCCGGAAAGGATAACAACTTTGGACATGGGATTCACTCCTATAATATAAAATAATTCCGATGCGCTAACTTTGAATAAATCCTACCATACCGTATAAGCAAGCGTCAACGAAATCGTGTAATGCTGTTTTTATTATTTTAACGCTTCCAGGGAACAATGTGAACCAAAGGCGCAAGATAAGGCCGCCAGCAAAGGGTGAAGCATAGGAATGACATATTGGATCGCTGCTGCCGCAAGCCTCGTTTTTGTACTGCTGCTTGTACCGATTGCCAGAAAGGCGGCGTTAAAATACGGGTTTGTCGACCGGCCCGGCACGCGTAAAATTCATCATAAACCAATACCGCTGCTAGGCGGATTAGCTATATATGCCGCCACGGCTGCGTCTATTTTACTCTTTAAAGGAATAACACCCTTAAGTTCAACCATTCTGCTAGGCGGTGCGGTGCTTGTTCTTATCGGATTAATGGATGATGCGACAAAAGCGAAAGGGAAAGAATTTCCGATATGGCCACGAGCAATTATTTATATCGCCGTATCGTTTTTCCCGGTATTGTTTCATATCCGGATTACAGGCATAGCCAATCCCGCCAACGGGCATTTTATCGCTTTCCCGGATTTGCTGTCATGGGGATCGACGGCGCTTTGGGTATTTGCCCTAATCAACATGATCAACTTCATTGACGGCGCGGATGGATTGGCATCAGGCGTATCCACCTTGTCGGCTGCGACGCTGCTTGTAGCTGCCCTGCTCAAGGGACAGCCCGACACCGCTTTGCTGGCCGCGATCGTTTGCGGCGTCTGTGTAGGCTTTCTTGTCTTTAATTTTCATCCCGCCAAAATATTTATGGGCGACGCAGGAGCTACCTTTCTCGGCTATACGCTTGCCGTGATCGCCATCGACGGTGCGTTCAAGAAAGCGACATTCATTACGCTCCTCGTGCCTTTGCTGGCGCTGGGGCTGCCCATTCTTGATACGACAATTGTCATGCTGAGAAGGCTGTTCTCTGGAAAAGGTTTGGCTACTGCCGATAAGCTGCATACGCATCATACCTTGATGCGCTGGGGCCTTAATCAAGTGCAGACCGTTTCGTTCATGTATTTGATCGCCGCTTTGTTCTCGCTGCTCTCCATTCTCCTTTTGCTTGCGGTGGGCTGAAAAAGCCCAAGGTGTTATGTTAAACTTAAAGGAGAAGCACAAACAGGAGTTGGAGAGATAGGAGACAGGCGAATATGAGCACATCAGATTGGTTAACTCCGCTTGAGCACATACTGAATTGTCCGGTCCGTTACATGACAATGCCAATATCCGAATGGGAAGAGCGGCTGCGCGGCGCCGACCTCGTGTTGCAGCCGGACGGCGGTGCGGATCAGCCGAATCCCGCTGAAGGCAGCCGTTTGGAGAAGGAAGGATCAACTTGGATCGTTGCGCGCCATGCAGGCAAGACGATCGATGTGCTGCAGATCGACTGCGGCGGACTGCAGCCCAAACAGATGGAGCTGATCAGTTGGATGCTGCAATGGAACGGCCAGCGACAGCTGCCGAAGAATGCAGCCGCTGTTCTATCCGAGAGCGAGTCGATTGCTCTGAAATTAAGCGAATGGATTCAACAGCAGCTCGTTTCTGATGAGCCGTCTTATTCCATTCCCGATCATTTGACAGGCGGGGGCAGGCTCTTTGCCGACATGATTCCGTTCCTGCTCGTGACGGAGTCGACCAACACGCGGCAGGCCGCATACGCGGAACTGGAGCGATTGCTTCGTTCATTTTTGGCGGACGACATCTTGCTCATCCCTCTTGCCAATCAGGAATGGCTCATTTGGGGGCCGGTTTCCTTGCTAAATGATTCTGATTCCGAATTTGCCGACGACGAAGAGGAAGAATCCCAAGAAGACAGTCTTGCTTCGATTTGCAACGGTTTGCACGAAATGCTGGCTAGCGAGTGGATTGGGGAATGCCATCTGGCGGTCAGCCATCCGATCAGTCCGGCCAAAGGCATCGTTGAGACGACGGTGCTGCTGCGTGAAACGATCAATCTGGGACGAAAATTCCATGTCGGCACGAATATTCATTTGCCATGGATGCTGCAATTGGAGCGATTGCTTAACTCGATCCCGGAAGCGCAGCGCTCCCGTTACTTGGAGCATTCGCTGAAACGAAGCGAGCTGTTCGTTGAGGCGGAAATGCTGGCGACGCTCGAAACCTTTTTCATGCTGGACTGCAACGTCAGTGAAACAGCCAAGAAATTATACATTCATCGCAACACGCTGCTGTACCGCCTCGACAAGCTGAAACAGGAGACAGGGCTTGATGTCCGCCAGTTTCGGGATGCTGTATTGGTCAAAATTATATTGCTATTGTACAAAGTCACGAAAAGGAATTAGTTTTTTTGTACAGTTTGTGCATAGTCAGCGGACTGGGCTGTGGGATAAGATATAGGCATAACGAAATTTCTTTTAGGGGGAAAAACACATGGCAGGCGTACGCTTAGAAGGCATTTACAAAAAATACCCGGGTTCCGACAAAGCATCGGTAACTGACGTTAACCTCGATATTAAGGACAAAGAGTTTCTCGTATTGGTCGGTCCGTCCGGTTGCGGTAAATCGACGACGCTTCGTATGATCGCTGGTCTCGAAGAAATTTCCGAGGGTAAATTGTTTATCGGCGACCGTCTTGTGAATGACGTTGCTCCTAAAGACCGCGACATCGCGATGGTATTCCAATCCTACGCGTTGTACCCGCACATGAACGTATATCAAAACATGGCTTTCGGCCTTAAACTTCGTAAATTCAAAAAAGCGGACATCGACAAACGCGTTCGTGAAGCCGCTAAAATTCTCGATATCGAGCACTTGCTCGACCGTAAACCAAAAGCACTCTCCGGCGGTCAACGTCAGCGTGTCGCTCTGGGCCGCGCTATCGTACGCGAACCGCAAGTATTCTTGATGGACGAACCGCTTTCCAACTTGGACGCGAAACTTCGTGGTCAAATGCGTGCGGAAATTTCCAAACTGACGAAACGTCTGGAAACAACGACGATCTACGTAACGCATGATCAGATCGAAGCAATGACGATGGGCGACCGTATCGTTGTTATGAAAGACGGCTTCATTCAACAAACAGCTTCTCCGGAAGAGCTTTACAACCATCCGGTAAACATTTTCGTAGCAGGCTTCATCGGCGCTCCTTCGATGAACTTCATCGCTGGTACGGTTTCTGAGCAAGGCGGATCGCTGAAATTCAAAGCGACTGGCGTTGACGTTGCGATTCCTGAAGGCAAAGCAGCTGTTCTGCGTTCGAAAGGCTATGTAGGCAAAGAAGTTATTCTGGGCATTCGTCCTGAAGACCTTCACGAAGAGCCTGTATTCCTGGAAGCTTCCCCGAACTCGATCGTGAACGCGAACATCGAGGTTGCTGAGAACCTTGGTCACGAAATGTACCTATACCTGAACGGTATCGGCACTGAAACGGTTATCGCTCGCGTAGACGGACGTTCCGCGCTTCGTGATGGCGCTACTGTTAAGCTTGCTCTGGACATGAACAAAGTTCATTTGTTCGACAAAGAGTCCGAGCTGAACATTTTCGAAAACTAATCATTACGTTATTCCAAGGCTGTCTCCCGTTCGGGGGGCAGCCTTTTTTATTTTATATCGAAGAAAAACAAAACCGTTTTTGGGACTCAAGCGTCTAATGCGTAGTAACTTACAGCTGAGTCGCGTGAAAGGAGCGGACCTATGGAATTAGATGAGCTTGCCGCTGCGGCTGTCAAAGGCGACGAAGAGGCGCTGCTGCGGAGGATCGACTATGACAAACGCAAGCTTTACGGGATCGCTTTCGCTTATATGCGCCATGAGACGGATGCGCTGGATGCGATCCAAGAGACGGTGTGCCGTGTCTGGGCGAAAAGACGAAGCTTGCGCGATCCGAAGCTGTTCACTACTTGGACGGTACGTATTTTATTGCGAGTATGCATGGATGAACGGAAAAAGCGAAGGAGAGAGCGCCCGTCTTCGGCCGCCCTGTTTCAATCCACACCTACAGGAAACGTGCTGGAGGCAGCCGCAGGCAGACTTGATATGGAAGCGCAACTGGATCGTTTGAAGCCGCATTATCGTATGGTTGTCGTACTGAAATATTATCGCGATATGACGATTACCGATATAGCTGAGCTAATGAATAAACCGGATGGAACGATTCGAACTTGGCTGCATAAAGCGCTGCGCATACTGCGGCGAGATCTGTTAACCGGAAAGGAGGAAGTCGGGCATGAGGTTAGAGGCTGATACGGAGAAGAATAGAGATCATCCAGACGATCGGGATTTTCAAAGTGACCGCGAGCAGCTTGAGCAAATAGCAGATGAGACAAGCGAGGATAAGCTGGACGAGGCTATTCGCACCGGACTGCAGCGGGGAACCGTTCGCCGCCGAAAACAGCTGCGAGGATGCAGGGGCGTGCAGACGCTTCTGGCAGTCATGTGCGGTTTGATGCTGCTGACGGCATTTGTACGACTGTCTCCCGGTTTTGCAGCTTTGCTTCGAGAGATTCCGGGCTTTGGCGGATTCGTAACGTTCATTGAGAGAGATCAGACATTGAACCTTGCGATCAACAACCGATTTGTACAGCCGGTTAATCTGTCCGACGAGAGGAACGGATACAAGCTGACTGTGCAGGGCATTATCGCTGACGAACAGCGGCTGGTCATCCTTTTTTCGGGAGAGGGGCCGGGTATTACCCGGAGCACTCAAATGGGTGACTATCAACTGACAAGAGCAGACGGTGAGCAGTTAGGAGGGTCCATTTCATTTGGTTTTAGCTACCTCGTCTCGGAGGAGAGCAAGGACAAACCGGGGCTTTACGACATGTTCGACGTTAACTTGATGAATGGCTATGCGATGCCTGATCAAGTGCGGTTGGAATTAAAGCTGGGGGAAGAGATGCTAAGTGTGGACATTACGGTCGATAAGAGCCGATTCGAGCATCTGACGGAAACGGTAGAAATCCATGAAAGCTTTGAAATGGACGGTCTGCGTTTTGAGCTGGAGAAAGCTATTATTACGCCTTTGCAAACCCGAATTATATTCACGGAGGATCCTAGCAACAAGGCTCGTCTGAACCATTTCGTGAACGCAGCATTAATCGATGAGAAGGGAAGGCGAATGACGCCGACTGGAGGATTCGGCTCTTCATCCTTATTGTTTCACAGTCCTTATTTCGACAAGCCCAAACGGCTGACATTTACTGCCGACGGCGTCCTGTCGAGTGAGAAAGGCAAGAAGCTGGTCATTAATACCGAGACAGGACAGACGTTGGAGACGCCGGATCAGAGAGTTCGTCTTGAAGGCCCGGCGGAGAACGGAAGCTTCAAAATCACGTTAAACGGACTGACACAGCCGGAGAGCCTGCTAGGCTATTGGGTAATCGAACCGAGGGCAAGCTTCACGGATGCGTTGGGACGTACTCACCAGCTGGCGGACTTTCCGGGCACAAGAACCACCATTGCAATTCAGCCAACGGAAACAGGAGCTAACGCTTGGGCTTACTACGATTTGCCCTATGAAGATTTCGCGCAGCCGTTAACGTTCGAGGTTTATCAGTATCCGCATTATCAAGAACGGCCGATTGCCGTTGACATTAAATAGACCGAATTAGCGCCGGGCGACGTACCAAACGTTGCGTTCGGCGCTTTTTTCCTATACGATGAAGTCATTGGAAAATATCTTCTATAACAGACATATAGCATGGCAGAAGAGGAGGCCGTACGGTGGCTAAAAAAGTGCGAGTATCGGAGCTTGTCCAGCAGTTCACGCTGGAAATCATCTCGGGCGAAGACGGTCTGAAGCGGTCTATTACGGTAGACGATCTGTACCGTCCGGGGCTGGAGATGGCCGGCTACTTCGATTATCATCCAAGCGAGCGCGTGCAGCTTCTCGGCAAAACGGAATTGACGTTTCTAAGCACGCTTACGTCGGAGGAACGGAAGCACCGTCTGGAGCAGCTGTGCCACGACGATACCCCCTGCATCATTATTACTAGAAAAATGGAACCGCCGCAGGAACTGGTGGAGTATTCCAATCGAACGCAAATTCCGGTCCTGCGAAGCGGCGTAGCGACGACCATACTGTTCAGCCGGATCACCGACTTTTTGGAGAAAAAGCTGGCGCCTACAGCGACGATTCACGGCGTTCTCGTCGATATTTACGGAGTCGGCATGCTGATAACCGGCGGAAGCGGCATAGGTAAAAGCGAAACCGCGCTGGAACTCGTCAAGCGCGGACATCGGCTCGTCGCCGACGATGCGGTTGAAATCCGGCAAACATCCGATTTGCAGCTGCATGGCAGCGCCCCTGAGCTGATTCGCCACTTGCTGGAGATTCGCGGTCTCGGCATCATCAATGTGATGACGTTGTTCGGAGCGGGTGCAGTGCGGAACAACAAGCGGATTTCACTCGTTATTCGGCTTGAGAACTGGCAGCAGGACAAGCAGTATGATCGCCTTGGGCTAGACGAGGAGAAGACGCGCATTATCGACACCGATATCCCGCTAGTAACGGTGCCGGTGCGTCCCGGACGAAATCTCGCGGTCATTATCGAAGTGGCGGCGATGAACTACCGGTTGAAGCGGATGGGCTACAACGCCGCGCTGCAGTTTACGAACAAGCTGACTGAGACGATCGCGGAAGATGTGGATGATTACGATTGATTGATAGAATAGGATGTCAGGCTTCGGGCGAGCTTCATACGCACGAAGCCTGATGCAAATAAAGGAGCATATGTCATGAATTTAATGGTCAATCCAATTGCTTTCTCGATCGGATCATTGTCCGTTCGCTGGTATGGCATCATTCTTGGTACGGCCGCGCTTATCGGCTTGCTGCTCGCAGTCCAGGAAGGGAAGCGCTTCAAAATCAAGCCGGACTTCTTCATGGATTTGCTGCTGCTCGGCGTTCCGTCTGCCGTCATCGGCGCGCGGATCTATTACGTCGCATTTACGTGGGATCAATACAAAGATAATTTTTGGGACGTTTTTAAAATATGGGAAGGCGGCATCGCCATTTACGGCGCGTTAATCGGCGCCTTCATTTGCGGTTTCTTTTATTTCCGTTATAAGGGCTATCCGTTCTGGCGGCTGGTCGACATTTGCGCCCCTTCGCTGCTGGCTGGTCAAATGATTGGCCGCTGGGGCAACTTCATGAACCAAGAGGCGTACGGCGGTCCGGTAGAAGAAAGCTTTTTACGGAATTCGCTGCATTTGCCGAATTTTATCGTTGAGCAGATGAATATTAAAGGAGAGGGCATCTTCCATCATCCGACTTTCCTGTACGAGTCGATGTGGAGCCTGGTCGGAGTCATTCTGTTGTTGGTGCTGCGCCGTCAAAAGTTTCTGCGCGCAGGCGAGCTGGTAGCCAGCTACTTCATCTGGTATTCGATCGGCCGCTTCTTTATCGAAGCGCTGCGTACGGACAGCCTTGCTTTCAAAGGGCCGCAATGGCTCGTTTCGCTGATGGACGGCCTGTGGTCGCCAATGACGCTCGTATTCGAGCAAGGTCATCTTGATCCTGCTTACGGCAACGTTCGCATATCTCAGCTGCTCGCTTTATTGCTGGTTGTGGCGGCGATCATCTTTATCATTGTGCGCAGAGTGACCGGTGCGGCATCGGATCGTTACAACGATCCGATTATCTCGACCAAAGAGCAGCCGGCTGCTCTTGAAAGCGCAGCTGCAGCTGCAGCCAACCTGGAGAAAGAGACTCCTACAAAAACGGACAATGGACAATAAGGGTTTGAAGCATAAGGAGTGAGTGTATTTTGACGGGCCATATCCGTACGATGCTGTTCGATCTGGACGGTACGATTGTAGACACGAACGAGCTAATTATTCGTTCTTTCCTGGAGGCGCTGAAGGGCGTTGCGCCTGAAGGGTTTTCCAGAGAGCATATTATTCCGGGCATGGGACTGCCGCTGGTTGATCAACTGCGGTCGTTCTCCGGTTTGGATAATGTCGATCATCTGGTCGATGCTTATCGGAATGTAAACCTAGAGCTGCACGACGAGCTGGTGAAGCCGTTCTCTGGCGTCCAGGAAGTGCTGCGCAACTTGCACCAAGCGGGCATTCAAATCGGCGTCGTTACGACCAAGATGCGGTTGACGACCGATAAAAGCTTAAAATTTGTAGAGCTTTACGATTATATTGTTACGGATGCGATCATGACCATCGACGACGTGAAGAATGCGAAGCCGCATCCCGAGCCTGTTCTGATGGCTATGGAGAAGCTTGGCGCCGATCCGGCAAGCACGCTTATGGTCGGAGACAGCATTGTCGACATCCAGGCAGCCAATGCGGCCGGGATAACCTCGGTGGGCGTCGCATGGTCGCTCAAGGGCGCCGCCAAGCTGAGAGAAAGCGGAGCCGATTACGTCATCGAAGACATGCGGGAGCTATACGCTTTCGCGGGATTGGAGCGGGAGACATTTGCGGAACGTTGAGCGGTATCCGGTTGAAGGACCCAATGCGCTTTGGCAGGTATATCGGACGGTAAGTCCGTTCAAATCAGTGCGTAATTTCATCTTTATTCAGATTGCACGGTATTGTCCGATACTGCCGATGAAAAATTGGATCTACCGGAACGTGCTTGGCATGAAAGTAGGCCGGCACACCGCTTTTGCGCTAATGGTCATGGTCGACGTTTTCTTTCCCGAAAGGATCGAAGTCGGCGATAATTCCATAATCGGCTACAATACGACGATATTGGCTCATGAGTATTTGATACGGGAATATCGGCTAGGCGATGTTCGTATTGGTTCCAATGTGATGATTGGCGCCAATACGACGATTTTGCCTGGCGTAACGATTGGCGATCACGCCGTCGTGGCAGCCGGATCGCTTGTTCACAAGGACGTGCCTCCTTACGCATTCGTTGGGGGCAATCCGATGCGTGAGATTAAGCGAACGAACCGAGACGAAGCGGCCGCAGCACAATCCGAAAGCAAGGACGGAGATTCAGACGTATCCGTTGATGCGCGAGAATCGTGAAGGGTATGCAAGTCGAGTGATCGCTGTTGTGAAAAGGTGACGGTAAAGAGCAAGCAGCCTTGGCAGTTGGAGATAAGCGGACGGCTTATTTGCAACTGCCAAGGCTGTTTTCAGATCAACGAGCAGGCGGCCCCGTCTGTATCGGTATCGAGTGGAGCCGTGCAATTAAAAGCGGGCCGACTGAACCTATGCAGCGACAGGGAGACGATCTCGTTAGATAGGCCCGTATATCTTGACGCAGACGGAAGCTTCATGCTACTATCGACTAAACTCTTTATTTTGTTAGCAAGTTAACTTGGTAGCACTTTAATATACTAAAGTAACTGAAGGTGAATGGGAAATGTCCAAACCGAAAGTATTTGAGAAGCCAATTGGCGTTAAAGATTATCTTCCTGGCGCAGTAGCGAAGCTGCGTCATATTGAGCGTGATGTATTGGCTTGTATGCAGGGCTGGGGTTACGAGCAGATTATTACCCCCACCATTGAGTATTACGATACAGTAGGCGTAGCAAGCTCAACCTCGGATCAGAAGCTGTTCAAGCTGCTGAACAATCGGGGTACGACGCTTGTGCTTCGCTCCGATATGACGTCGCCGATTGCACGCGTCGTTTCTTCGTTGTTGAAGGATACGCAATTCCCTCTGAGGCTTTCTTATCATGCGAATATTTTTCGCGCGATTGAAGAGGAAGCGGGACGCGAGGCGGAGTTTTTCCAAACAGGCGTAGAGCTGGTAGGAGACGCTTCGGCTGAAGCGGACGCGGAAGTCGTCGCGCTGGCGATCGCTTCGCTTAAAGCGGCGGGCGTGGAACGGTTCAAGATCGCCATCGGCCATGTCGGCTTCCTGAACGGTCTGTTCGAGCAGACGCTGACCGGCCGTACTGACGCGCAGGAGCAGTTGAAAGCTTACTTGCTAGGCCGCGATTATGTCGGCTACCGCGATCAAATCCGCAAGCTGAATCTGGAAGCGCCAGTGCAGCAGGAATTGGAGGGCATCGTCCGTCTGCGAGGCGGCCAGGAGATTTGCGAGCAAGCGCTGGAGCTGAGTGTGAATGAGACGGCTCGCGCGTCGATTCGCCATCTATGCGACATTTGGGACGTCTTGAAAGCTTACGGCGTCAGCGAGCATGTGCTGATCGATCTGACGATGATCGGCGACTTCACTTATTATACGGGCATGACGTTCGAGGGCTATGCCGCTGATTTGGGCTTCCCGGTTGTGAGCGGCGGCCGCTACGATAATTTGCTTGGCCAATTTGGCCGTCCGGCCCCTGCGACAGGCTTTGCGCTGAAGACGACGCGCATACTGGAACTGACAGGCGTCAAGGAAGATACGGACGTTTCGGAGCGGCTGCTCATTGGCTACGACAGTGAAGGACGGGAAGAGGCGCTGGCTGAAGCGCAAAAGCTGCGCGGGCAAGGCGTCGCTGTCGTCACCGAGCGGATGGATGCGGCAGAGGCTGGAGTGGCGCAAAGTGCACTGGCTGCTCAAAAGTCCTATAAAGGCATGACTTATACAAAGCTGGCTCTATTCGTTGCCGGCATGGAACGGAACGGAGGCGGCAAGGCGTGAACAACGATACCGTATTGAAAGTAGCCATGCCGAAAGGCAGAATTTATAAACAGGCGTCGAAGCTGTTTCGCGAAGCGGGCTACCCGATTCCAAGCGATTTCGACGATACGCGTAAGCTGATTATCGAGTTGCCGGAAGCGGGCATGGAGTTTATTATGGCGAAGCCGGTCGATGTGCCGACTTACGTGGAATACGGCGTTGCGGACATCGGCATCGTTGGCAAAGACGTGCTGATGGAGGAAAACAAGGACGTTTACGAGCTGCTCGATCTTGGCATTGCGAAGTGCCGGATGTCGGTTATCGGCTTGCCTGACTGGAAGCCGGTTATCAATCCACGGGTAGCGACCAAGTATCCGTCGGTCGCATCAGCGTATTTCCGTGAGCTTGGACAGCAGGTGGAAGTCATTAAATTGAACGGTTCGATCGAGCTGGCTCCGTTGATCGGCTTGGCCGACCGTATTGTCGACATGGTCGAGACGGGTCAGACGCTTAAGGAGAACGGACTTGTCGAAATGGAAGAGATTTTTGGCATTACAAGCCGTTTGATTGCGAACCGAGTCAGCTATCGGATGAAAAATGACGCAATCCAGACTTTGTGCGACAGGCTGCAGGAGACGATCGCTTCCAAGGCTTAACAAGAGGCTTGACCGCATTGGGTAAATTAATCTGTAAAATGCAACGCCGCAGGACTTGGATCAGCGCTTTTGCGGTTGTCTATATTGAACAATGAAACCGGCGGACGGGACATCCCGGAAGCGCGGGAAGGAAGAAGGAGCGAAGAGCTATGCGAATCATGCGGCCGGAGCAATTTGGTTTGCAGCGCGAGGTGGAGTACGGCACACCGGAGCAAAATGAAGTCGTCCGGAAAATCGTCGAGGATATCCGGACGAAGGGCGACGCGGCGCTGCTCCGTTATACGGAGCAGCTGGACCGTGTCGCTTTGGATGCGGAGTCGCTGCGCGTGACGCCGGAAGAGATTGCGTCGGCCTATGACAAGGTCGACGAGGCGTTTCTCACGGCCATTCGCGAGGCGGCCGTGAATATCCGCGTATTCCACGAGAAGCAGCTGCGCAACTCGTGGATGGATTTGCAGCCGGACGGGACGATGCTCGGGCAAATTTTGCGACCGCTGAAGCGGGTCGGCGTCTATGTGCCCGGGGGCAAAGCGGCGTATCCGTCGTCCGTGCTCATGAACGTTATTCCGGCACAAGTAGCCGGAGTGCCGGAAATTGTAATGGTAACGCCGCCGGCGACAGGCGGCAAAGAAGGAATCGACCCGTACATTCTCGTTGCCGCCGCTGAGGCGGGCGTCAAAGAATTGTACCGGGTCGGCGGCGCGCAGGCGATTGCGGCGCTTGCTTACGGCACGGAAACGATCGCTCCGGTCGATAAAATATGCGGCCCGGGCAATATTTACGTGGCGCTTGCGAAGCGCACCGTGTTCGGCGCTGTTGATATCGACAGCATTGCCGGTCCTAGCGAGATTGTCGTGCTGGCCGACAAGGATGCCAATCCGGCGTATATCGCCGCCGATTTGCTGTCCCAAGCCGAGCATGACGAGATGGCGTCGGCTATTCTGGTCACGCCTTCCGAGCCGCTTGCACAAGCCGTCGCGGCAGAGGTGGAGCGGCAGCTTGCAACGCTTCCGAGAGCGGCTATCGCTCGCGCGTCCATCGACGACTACGGCGCTATTTTGCTTGTCGATACGCTGGAAGCGGGTATTGACGTCGTCAATCGATTGGCGCCAGAACATCTGGAGGTGCTGACAGCCGATCCGATGCAGCTGCTCGGCTTGATCGAGAATGCAGGCGCGATTTTCCTCGGGCCTTACAGCTCGGAGCCGGTCGGCGATTACTTTGCCGGACCAAACCATATTATCCCGACGAACGGCACTGCCCGTTTCTCCTCGCCGGTCAATGTCGACGACTTCCTGAAGAAGTCGAGCCTTATCTACTATAGCAAGCAAGCGCTGCTTCAAAACGGCGATAAAATAATGACGCTCGCTCGCCATGAGGGTTTGGAAGCTCATGCGAGAGCGATTGAAATCCGGCTCGAACAAGAGGGCGGAAAGTAATTCAGTCCTAACCAAGCCAAGTAAGACGAGGCAAGTCAAGGCAGTCAAGGATAGAAATCAACTGACGAAGAGAAAGAAGGAATTGAAATGACAGAGCAGAACCAAAACAGCCAGCGCGTCGCTTCAATCGTACGCAAGACGAACGAAACCGATATTAAGCTATCGCTTGCCGTTGACGGCACCGGGGACGTAAAGCTGGAAACGGATGTACCTTTTCTGAATCATATGCTGGACTTGTTCGCGAAGCACGGGCAATTCGATCTGCAGGTCGATGCACGCGGCGACATCGAAATCGACGACCACCATACGGTGGAAGACATCGGTATTTGCCTTGGTCAAGCGCTGCGTGAGGCGCTCGGCGACAAGCGGGGCATTAAACGTTATGCCAGCGTGTTCGTGCCAATGGATGAGGCGCTTGCACAAGTTGTTGTCGACATTAGCAACCGCCCGCACTTCGAATACCGTGCGGAATATCCGTCCAATCAGGTTGGCAGCTTCTCAACGGAGCTTGTTCATGAGTTTCTGTGGAAGCTGGCGCTGGAAGCGCGCATTACGCTGCACGTTATCGTTCACTACGGCCAGAACACGCACCATATGATCGAGGCGGTGTTCAAAGCGCTCGGTCGGGCGATTGACGAAGCGACGATCATCGATCCACGCGTACAAGGAGTGCCTTCGACGAAAGGAGTGCTCTAGCATGATCGCCATTATCGACTATGGCATGGGCAATCTGCACAGCGTCAGCAAGGCGGTCGAACGGCTAGGATTCGAGGCGGTTGTGACGGCTGATCCGGCTGAAATCGCCGCTGCCGATGGAGCCATTCTGCCAGGCGTCGGCGCTTTCGGCGATGCGATGGTCTACTTGCGCGAGAGCGGGCTTGATGAAGTTACGAAAGCGTATGCCGCTTCCGGCAAGCCGCTGCTCGGCATCTGCCTCGGCATGCAGCTGCTGTTCGGCGAAAGCGAGGAGCACGGCCGGCACGAAGGTTTGTCGCTGCTGCCAGGCAAAGTGATCCGCTTCCGCGGCGATTATAAAGTTCCGCATATGGGCTGGAACAAGCTGAGCTTCCTGCAGGCGGATAGTCCGTTGTTCAAAGGCTTGGAGGAAGGCCATGTCTACTTCGTCCATTCCTATCACGCCAAGCCGGAGCAGTCTTCCGACTTGCTGGCGACGACCGACTATTATCAGCCCGTAACGGCGATTGTCGGCCGAGGCAACGTATACGGCATGCAATTTCATCCGGAAAAAAGCGGCGATCTGGGGATGCAGCTGCTGCGTAATTTCCTCGCTTTGACCGCCCGTTAAACCGGAGCGTTAAAAGAAGATTGAAATGAAGAAATATAGGGTCGCTCGCTGACGACCGAAGTCGGTCGGGCGGCTTTTGCATCATATAGCGTTCTTATTGTATAGGAGGTGCGCCATGCTGGCGAAACGTATTATCCCTTGTCTGGATGTAAAAGACGGCAGGGTCGTGAAGGGCGTAAACTTTGTCAATTTGCGCGACGCCGGAGATCCAGTGGAGCTGGCGGCAACGTACGACCGGGAAGGCGCCGATGAGCTCGTCTTCCTCGACATCTCCGCTTCGGTGGAAGGCCGGGCGACAATGGTCGAGGTCGTCAAACGGACGGCAGGCGAAATTACAATTCCGTTCACGGTCGGGGGAGGCATTTCCCACGTGGACGATATGAAGCGGCTGCTTCGCGCAGGCGCGGACAAAACGGCGATCAATACGTCTGCCGTGCTGAATCCGGCTCTGATTGGAGAAGGAGCGCGCAAATTCGGTTCGCAATGCATCGTCGTTGCAATCGACGCGAAATTCAATCCGGCTTGGGGCGAATGGGAAGTGTACACGCATGGCGGCCGCAAAGAAACAGGCATCAAAGTGCTGGAGTGGGCGAAGGAAGCTGAGAAGCTGGGTGCCGGCGAAATCTTGCTGACGAGCATGGACGCTGACGGAACGAAGGATGGCTTCGATCTGCCGCTGACGAAGGCGATATCGGAATCACTCGGCATTCCGGTTATCGCTTCCGGCGGTGCAGGAAAGATCGGACATTTCAACGACGTATTTCAGCAAGCGCATGCCGACGCAGCTTTGGCGGCGACCATTTTTCATTATAAAGAAATGACAATCGGCGAAGTGAAGGCCGATTTGCGAGAGAAAGGCGTGGAAGTGCGATGACAGAGCAAAACTTGGCCGAAGCAATCAAATGGAACGGCGAGGGTCTCGTGCCGGCCATCGTGCAGGATGCGCAAAGCAAAGAAGTGCTGATGCTCGCCTATATGAACAAAGAATCGCTGCAGCTGTCGGTTGAGACCGGTACGACTTGGTTCTGGAGCCGTTCCCGCAACGAGCTGTGGAATAAAGGTGCGACAAGCGGGCATACGCAGCGCATCGTTGCTATGTCGTACGACTGCGACGGGGATACGCTTCTAGTGAAGGTCAATCAAGCCGGACCGGCCTGTCATACAGGAAGCTACTCCTGCTTCTTTAACCCGATTGAAACGTCGGGAGCCGAGGGTGAAACAGCCCATCCAATTGAGGGCGACCGGTTCGCTATTCTCGGCAGCCTGGAGAGTGTTATCGCCGAGCGTTATGCGGAGCGTCCTGACGGCGCATATACGACCTACTTGTTCGAGAAGGGCGTCGATAAAATATTGAAGAAGGTCGGCGAGGAAGCGACGGAAGTCATCATCGCCGCCAAAAACAATGATAACGATGAGCTTCGTTCGGAAGCGGGCGACTTGCTGTTCCATCTGCTGGTGCTGCTCCGTGAACGCGGGCTGCCGCTCGACGACATTATGAGAGAGCTGAACGAGCGACATGGCAAGCCGGCATCAAATAATGCAATGCGCCGCGAACAGCAAGCAGACGGCTAATCGTCAAAGTATTTTCGACTGCGGTTCATCCGAGCTAGGCATCTAAGTGATCTCGGCCTCACCGCTCCAAGTATCGAATCGCTCGTTCGCACAGCTTTCAGTGTGCGGGCAGGCGGTTCGATTTGCCGCTTTGGCGGGACAAAACAGGTTGATCGGACGCGTCCGATGTTGATAGATGTCGCTTTTCATGAGCAGAAGACGCAAGACAGTCGAAAATTGCCATATCCCGATTTTTGAATTCTCCATAATTCGATGTATAATGGATAAAGGTAAGAAATAGCGGAGCTTCTGCGTCCGCCGAAATCGCATACGTCCCGGCAGCCTTCCGATCGATCGGAGGAGCGGGACGAAGCAAAGCTTTGCAGAGGACGCCTTGCCGGGTCCAAAGCTGCAAAGCTCGTTGTATGTCTATATCATTTTGGTTTTAAAACGCTCAGGAGGGTATCATGTTAAGCGACAAGTTGCGTATTTTTTCGGGTTCGTCCAACCCGGAATTGGCTGCGAAAATTGCCGAGGATTTGGGATTGACGCTCGGCGCGATCAAAATGTCCCGTTTCAAGAGCGGGGAAGTGTACGTCCATTATGAAGAAACGATTCGGAACTGCGACGTATTCCTCGTCCAATCGTTCTCGCATCCGATTAACGAGCATTTCATCGAGCTGCTTGTTATGATCGACGCGGCGAAACGGGCATCGGCCAAAACCATCAACATCATTATGCCGTACTACGGCTACGCTCGCCAGGAAAGGAAAGCCGCACCTCGGGAGCCGATCTCGGCGAAAATGGTGGCGGACGTGCTGACGACGGTCGGCGCGCATCGTGTTCTTACGATCGACTTGCACGCACCGGCTATCCAAGGCTTCTTCAACATTCCGGTAGATCATATGACGGCGCTTGATCTGCTCAGCGACTACTTGAAGGCGAAGAATATCAAGAACCCGGTTGTCGTTTCTCCAGATGCCGGACGAGCTTCCACGGCAGAGAAGCTGGCCAACTATTTGGACACTTCCTTCGCGATTATGATCAAGAAGCGCCCGGCCCACAACGAATCGTCTATCACTCACGTTATCGGTGACGTAAAAGGCCAAACGCCGATTATTATCGAGGATATGATCGATACAGGCACAACGATCGTCAACGTCGTCGAGAGCTTGAAGGAGCGCGGCGCTGAAGACGTCTATGTTTGCGCAACTCATCCGTTGTTTTCCGGAAATGCCATTGAGCGTTTGAATCATCCGAATATTAAAGAAATCGTTGTGACCGATTCCATCTCACTGCCGGAGATACGTCCGGACAAGTTCACGGTGCTGTCGGTTGCTCCGCTGCTGGCGGAAGCGACGAAAATTATTATCGAAGGCGGCTCTATCAGCACGCTCTTCAAAAACGCCGGCGTATAGCGTCGAATTTCATAGCTATTAACAGAAAATCGCGAGCGGTTACGACAACGTTCGCGATTTTCCCACATATTCTTTCGTGTTGTGATGCGTGCGGCTATGGTATAATCTTAGAAAATCGGAAGTTCCGGGAGGTGCCTTGCAGGTGAAAGGAAAGAAGCTGGCAGCGGCAGAGCAACAACGAACGAAGATCATACCGGTGCAATGGGATGCCACGTTCTTTTTCGAACGCGCGGTTCGTTCCTTGGACCGGTTCCACTATGACAAGGCACTGAAATATTTCCGGCGGGCGGTCGAATACGAGCCCGACAACCCGGTTAACCATTGCAATATGGCAGGCATTTTGTCGGAGATGGGAAATTATGAAGAGTCCAACCGGATTCTCGGGTGGATTGTAGACGAATTGGACCCGACGATGACGGAATGCCATTTTTATATGGCGAACAACTACGCCAACATGGAGCAATACGAAGCGGCCGAGAGTTCGCTTATTCAATATTTGGAGGAAGACGCAGACGGCCAGTTTCTCGACGAAGCGGAAGAGATGATGGATCTGCTTCATTTCGAGCTGGAGCGTCCCACACGTCTAACCAACATCAAATCGCGAGAGGGAATGGTCGAACACGACCAAGCGAGAATGCTGCTCGAGGAAGGAAAGTTTGCGGAGGCGGTCCGCATCCTGGAGCAGATTATTGAAGCGCAGCCGGACTTTCTTGCGGCGCGCAACAATCTCGCACTCGCTTATTACTATATGGGATTGTTCGACAAGGCGATGGAGACGATCCAAGCGGCGCTCGAACGCGAGCCCGGCAATTTGCATGCGCTCTGCAATCTGGCGATCTTTTATCAGCATGCGGGCGACGAGGAGAATCTAAGCGAGCTCTCCGGCCTGCTGCGCAAGACGATGCCTTTTCATCAGGAGCATGTGTTTAAGCTGGCTACAACGATGGGCATCTTAGGAGAACACGAGTCGGCGCATCGTCACTTCAACCGGCTATTGAAAGACACCGAATTGCCGCAGGACCCGTGCCTCTATCATTATGCGGCTGTAGCCGCTTGCCATATCGGACGGTATGCTGAAGCGGAACGCATGTGGAGACAGGCGGCGAAGCTTGATCCTGAATCGGGCATTCCGCGTTATTATATGGAGCAGCTTGGCTTGCTGCAATCTGGCGAAGCGGGCGCTTCGATCAGCTACC
This sequence comes from Paenibacillus sp. NPDC058071, assembly GCF_042885235.1. Taxonomy (NCBI): domain Bacteria; kingdom Bacillati; phylum Bacillota; class Bacilli; order Caryophanales; family Paenibacillaceae; genus Paenibacillus; species Paenibacillus sp. NPDC058071. Next base: position 241,580 of record NZ_JBHVSK010000008.1, on the reverse strand, counting down.
ATTATCATCTGCCGTTCGAAGAGCAGTTTAAGCTGTGGGAGAATTCGGCGGACGGCTTGCCTGATCATCTGAAGCGCGATCCCCTTGTCCGTTCCTCGTTCTTCTGGGCACTGCGTCACGGCGACCAGCATACAAAGCTGCAGGTCATTCAGGCGCTCGGCATGATTGCCGACAGCGAGGTAAAGGACGTTCTTCGCTCTTTTTTGCTGGAGGAAGGGGAAGACGACTACTTAAAGAAAGTAGCGGTCTTCGTGCTTCGTACGATCGGCGTTCAGGAGCCGCTGCAGGCGGTGCTGGAAGGGAAGCAGACGGTCGTCGAGCCGAATCGGGTGCCTTCACGCTTGCCCGTCTGGGAGGAGAAATGGCAGGAAGTTGTGGAAACAGCACTTGCCAACATGGATAAGCGTTACGATCTCGTGCAGCAGCATGACCTGATGACGCTGTGGGTGGAGTTTCTTACCCGCGTATACCCGGACACGCCAAAGCTGGTTAAGACCGAAAGCTGGTCGGCCGCGCTGGAATATTTGACAGCAAAAATGCACCGCCGGGCGATCTCGTACCATGAAGTGTCCGAGCGTTACGGCACATCGATCGCGACCGTTAGCAAGAATGTCAAACGGATCGACGAGGTGTGCGGCATCAAAGCGAAAATGAAGTCGATCAGCTCCGTATTTTCCATGACGGAAGCGGGAGCTACTCCATCCGGTGATCCGAACGCATAGCGATATAGCGGGGCTTAGGGATCATTATCTATAGCGGTGTAAAACCGAGACAGCTGCATCCATCTGACTATATATTAACGGAGGATAACCATGACTACCTATAAATCGATCATTATCGGAACCGGTCCGTCCGGCCTAACGGCTGCGATTTACCTGGCTCGCGCCAACATGAATCCGCTCGTAATCGAAGGACCAGAGCCGGGCGGGCAATTGACGACTACGACAGAGGTTGAGAACTTCCCAGGCTTCCCGGAAGGCATTATGGGACCGGACCTGATGGCGAACATGCGTAAGCAGGCGGAACGCTTCGGCGCTCAGTTCGTAACGGGCTGGGTGAACAGCGTCGATATGTCGCAGCGCCCGTTCAAGCTGCAAGTTGAAGGCAAAGGCGAATATGTTGCCGAGACGCTTATTATTTCGACCGGTGCTTCGGCGAAATATTTGGGCATTCCGGGCGAGAAGGATAATGTCGGACGGGGCGTCAGCACATGCGCCACTTGCGACGGCTTCTTTTTCCGGGGCAAAAAGATTATCGTGGTCGGCGGCGGCGACTCCGCAATGGAAGAAGCCAGCTTCTTGACTCGCTTCGCATCCAACGTCGAGCTGGTGAATCGCCGCAGTGAGCTGCGCGCCTCCAAAATTATGCAGGACCGCGCTCGCGATAACGAAAAAATCAGCTGGAGCCTGAACCGCACGCCGCTTGAAGTGGTGGCGAACGGCATGGGCGTAACGGGCTTGAAGGTCCGCGACAACGAGTCCGGCCAAGAAGAAGTGATCGATACGGACGGCGTCTTCATCGCCATCGGTCATACGCCGAACACCGGCTTCCTTGGCGGTCAGATCGATACGGATGAACACGGCTATATTAAGGTAAATCCGGGAACAACGGAGACGAACGTGGCGGGCGTTTTCGCTTGCGGCGACGTGCAGGACAGCAAATATCGCCAAGCGATTACAGCTGCCGGCAGCGGCTGTATGGCTGCACTCGATTGTGAACGGTTTTTAGAAGGCCATATTACGCAAGACTGGAGCCAATCGCTCTAATCCGGAACGCAGGCAAAGCGAGATGCTAGCATGGAACGCAGCCCTTTCACAAGGAACGATTTCCTTCGGAGAGGGCTGTTTGTTTGCGCGGCCCGGGCGCGCTAAGCGCTTCCGGCGCGTCTTGACCGGAGATTGGCGTTCGCTTATAGTGGGATACAGAGAAGATAACCTATTTGATGAGGTGGACTAGTAATGTCTGAGAAGATTTACGTTGGTATCGATGTCGGCGGAACCGCCATTAAAGCGGGACTTTGCAACGAGGACGGGCAGCTTCTGCAAACCTATGAAGGACCTACGGAAACGCCTAAGGGCACCGATGTCATTCTTCACAATATCGCGCAATATGCCAGAAATATTGTGGAAGAATCTCCATATACATGGGAGCAGGTTCAAGGCGTAGGAGTCGGTATTGCAGGCTTTCTCGATATTCCAAACGGCATTGTGAAATTTGCGCCGAACTTGAAAATCAGCGACGTAAACTTGAAGGCGTATCTGGAGCAGCAGCTGCAAGTGAAGGTGCTTGTCAACAACGACGCCAACGTAGCGGCGCTCGGCGAGGCATGGGCCGGCGCGGGCAGAGGGGTTGCCAACTGCGTATGCTACACGCTTGGAACTGGCGTTGGCGGCGGCATTATTATAAATGGAAAAATCGTAGAAGGCTTTGCCGGCATGGCTGGCGAACTCGGCCATATCGCGATCGTTCCCGATCTGGAAGCGATCCAATGCGGCTGCGGCAAAATGGGCTGCCTGGAGACGGTTTCTTCGGCAACGGGTATTATCCGTATGGCGAAGGACGCTGTTGAACGCGGCGACCGTACGTCGCTGTCGCAAGTTGAGAACATTATGGCAAAAGACGTCATCGACGCGGCGAAAGCCGGCGACGAGGCAGCGGCTCGTATCGTAAGCCGCGCTGCTTACTACTTGGGCCGTTCGATGGCTGTTATGGCTGTCGTTCTTAATCCGGAGTGTTTTATTATCGGTGGAGGCGTGTCGAAGGCGGGAGATTTCCTGTTCGACCAAATCCGCGAGGTATTCGAGAAATATACACAAAAAGAAGCCAAGGAAGGCGTGAAGATCGTGGCGGCTACGCTTGGCAACAATGCCGGCGTCGTAGGCGCTGCCGGTTTGATTCTGCGTTCCTAGCAGTCCGGGCGGGCTGATCACTGATCAAGCCGCTTTGGCTTATACCGGCGCACGTTCGAACGTAAGCAAGGGGAGGAAGCCATGGAAACGGGAGCAATGTCGAAGCTTGTTATTATTACGGGGATGTCCGGGGCTGGGAAAACAATTGCAGTGCAAAGCTTAGAAGACCTCGGTTTCTTTTGCGTCGATAATTTGCCGCCGGTACTCATACCGAAGTTTGCGGAACTGATCGAGCAATCGAACGGCAAAATCGGCAAGGTCGCGCTTGTTATCGATTTACGCGGTCGCGAGTTTTTCACCGCTTTATCGGAATCATTAAGCTTTATTAAAGATCATTTCACAATCAGCTGTGAGATTCTATTCCTGGATGCGACGGACGAAGTGCTCGTTCAGCGTTACAAAGAAACGCGCCGCCGTCATCCGCTTCATCCTGAAGGGATGCCGCTGGAAGGAATCCGGATGGAGCGACGAATGCTGGAAGACTTGAAGGGCTCCGCTTCGCTCGTTATCGATACGAGTACGATTAAGCCTGCGCAGCTTAAGGAACGAATCGTATCGCGTTTTACGAACCTGGAGAAAAACAGCCTGCAGGTCAATGTGACCTCGTTCGGCTTCAAATACGGCATTCCAATCGACGCCGATTTGATTTACGACGTTCGTTTTTTGCCTAATCCTCATTATATTGATCATTTGCGGCCGAGCACCGGTCAAAATCCAGACGTGTACGATTATGTGATGAAATGGCCGGAGACGCAGGCCTTTTTGGCAAAGCTGGTCGACATGTTGCAATTTCTCATTCCGCTTTATCATAAAGAAGGAAAGAGCCAAGTCGTTATCGGTATCGGCTGTACGGGCGGCAAGCATCGCTCGGTAGCGATCGCCGAATATTTGGGCCGTGTACTCGGCGCCAGCGATACGGAACGCGTCCGTGTCAGCCATCGCGATTCCGACCGTGATAAGCATTGACGAGGTGATAGGATGCAGAACAGGCAAAAAGTAATCAGGCGACCGAAGATCGTCGTTATCGGCGGCGGAACCGGCTTGTCGGTTATGCTGCGCGGCTTGAAGGAAAAACCGCTCGACATTACCGCAATTGTCACGGTCGCCGATGACGGCGGGAGCTCGGGCATTCTTCGCAACGAGCTGCAAATGCCGCCGCCTGGCGATATCCGCAACGTACTAATGGCGTTGGCAGATACCGAGCCGCTGCTCTCGGAAGTGCTGCAGTATCGCTTCAAGGACGGAACCGGCTTGGCCGGTCATAGCCTCGGCAATTTGATGCTGGCGGCAATGACCGACATTGCCGGCGATTTCGTGTCGGGCATTCGGGAGCTTAGCCGCGTGTTGGCCGTTCGGGGCCGCGTTCTGCCGGCCGCTGGTCAAGCGGTCGTGCTTAAAGCGGAGATGACTGACGGAACGATCGTTGTGGGCGAATCCTTGATCCCGAAAGCGGGCAAAGTAATTAAGAGGGTATTTATCGAGCCGGATACGGTAGAGCCGCTTGATGAGGCGGTGGAAGCGATCGAGCAGGCAGACGCGATCCTGATCGGTCCGGGGAGTCTATATACGAGCATTATTCCAAACTTGCTTGTGCCGAAGCTGGCCGAGAAGATCGTTGAGTCGGACGCGGTGAAGCTGTTCGTCTGCAACGTCATGACTCAGCCTGGCGAAACGGACAATTATTCGGTCAGCGACCACTTGGATGCGGTCTATGATCATATCGGCCATCATTTGTTCGATTATGTCATTGTGAATGACGGGGAGATCCCTCCGCAGGTGGAAGAGACTTACGCTGAGAAAGGCGCGAAAGCGGTTCATCTCGATCTCGAGGAAGTGACGAATCGAGGCTATCAGGTTATCGCCGACCGTCTGGTGCTGTTCCGTACGTTCCTCCGGCATGATGCGGAACGTTTGAGCCATCATATTTATAAACTAGTGGAGAACTGGATGTTAAGGAAGAGGTGAATCACGATGTCTTTTGCGGCCCAAACGAAAAAAGAGCTGACCTTGGTGGAGGCGGACGCTTGCTGCGAAAGAGCCGAGCTTTCCGCGCTTATCCGAATGAACGGCTCAGTTAGCTTGTCCAGCCGCAAGGTCGTGCTTGACATCTCGACGGAAAATGCCGCGATTGCTCGCCGGATTTACTCTTTGGTGAAAAAGCATTATGACGTGCACACCGAGCTGCTTGTGCGCAAAAAAATGCGTCTCAAGAAGAATAATGTTTATATCGTACGCATCCCTACAGGAGTGCAGGAAATTTTGAATGATTTGCGGATCGTCTCCGAAGGCTTTGTCTTTAACAGCGGCATCGATAAGGATATCATTCGCAAGCCTTGCTGCAAACGGTCTTATTTGCGCGGTGCGTTCTTGGCCGGGGGATCGGTGAACAATCCGGAGGGATCGTCATATCACTTGGAAATTTCCTCGATGTATGAAGAGCATTGCGAAGCGATTGTCGGCTTGGCCAACAAATTCGAGCTGAACGCCCGCTGCATCGAACGGAAAAAAGGCTTTATTTTTTACATCAAAGAGGGCGAAAAAATTATCGAGCTGCTGAACATTATCGGCGCGCATCAGGCGCTGTTCAAGTTTGAGGACGTCCGTATTATGCGCGACATGCGCAATTCGGTCAACCGAATCGTCAATTGCGAGACGGCCAACTTGAATAAGACGATTGGCGCTGCGGTTAGGCAGATCGATAATATTAAGCTGCTTCAGAAGGAGATCGGCCTTCATAATTTGCCTGACAAGCTGAAGGAAGTGGCCGAAATCCGGCTCCAACATCCCGATATGAATTTGAAGGAAGTCGGAGAAATGCTGAAGGGAACGGTTAGTAAATCCGGTGTCAATCATCGGCTGCGCAAAATTGATGAGCTTGCTGAAAAAATCCGTAATGGCTAGCTTTTATCCTAGTGCAACCGATGTTATAATGATATAATAATGTACAAAAAGGGATTATTGTGCGCAAAATGAGAATGCAGTCGCATAATCCGCCGCATCAGTAATGTTCATATTCACCGCTGAACGACTGCCGGCTCCGCAAACGGGCAACGTTCGCGTCTGATTGATTATGATATAGGGGGTATGGTTTCCATGACAAGGCTTCCGGTTGTCGTTCGACTGAAAACTGGACTTCATGCTAGGCCAGCAGCACTTTTCGTTCAAGAAGCAAATAAATTTTCTTCCGAAGTATTTGTTGAGAAAGACGACAAAAAAGTGAATGCCAAATCGATTATGGGAATTATGAGCTTGGCGATTAGTTCCGGTACGGAAGTATTTATAAGCGCGGAAGGTTCGGACGCCGAGCAGGCTGTAAACGCTTTAGTCGCTCTCGTCAGCAAAGAAGAGCTGGAGAATCAGTAATAGCAACGAAACGGCAGCGTCCCAGGAGGGAAGTTGCCGTTTTTTGCTTGAATTATGGAGGGAACCCGTTGTCATTTTTAATGGCGGCGGGTTCTTTTGCTTTGCGTTTTTCAATATGTATGATATTTCATATATATTTTGCGGGATTTTGGCAAAAGCGCCGATTATATATGATTTTTCGAATATAATCGTCCCAAATTCCGATATTCGAATAATTATATATGATTTTTCGTACATATTCGGCTCCAAACCAAAATGAGTTCTTGACATGAAGCGAGGGGAAAAGCTGCGTGTCCTTTACCTTCCGTAAGATGGTTGTGCGATCAACCCGCCTCAATCGATCCACAAGACAAGCTTGTGGAAAGGAATGTTTGAATGGTTCACAATGGACAGCAGCGTTATCGTATCCATCAAACGGTCAATTCTGACCGTTAGAGCAAAAAACAAAGCCTGTTCCCTTTCTTTAAGGACACTAGTGACCGTTAGAAGATGATTTCACGCTATTCTCCGCCCCTATCCCTTGCTTAGGGACAATAATGTCCCTAAGCGAGCCGAAATTTCAAATAATCGGCGCTAACGGTCACTACTGTCCATTAATAGGCTCCAAACCGAAAATCAGTGCCTGGCTCAAACCATCACTCTTTCTATTCGAATGCAAAGTCTTGCTATAACGGTCACTTGTGGTTCAGACCTCACGAATAAGAGTGTCAAGCACTGATTATGGTGTAGAGCCGTTTTTTCGACTTAAAACTGAAATCAGTACATTGACTTGAAGTGAGGGGGGAGCGCTGCTGGTCAGAGGGTTCTTCGATCGCCATTAAAGCCTAATTCCTTGGTTGGTGGTTGTGAACCATTCTTTCCATCAAAATAGAATCTGCAGTTGCTGCGCCTTCCAGCGGTTGGGGAACTTTGCGGGGCTTTCTTTCTCTACAGTCAGAAGAAGAAACGGCAACGCTCCCTGAAGGAACGTTGCCGTTTCTCTTGTCTACTTTCTTGCTTCCGTTATTAACGGATTTGGAACAAGAAATCTTCTTTGTTGTAGTTAAAATTCAGTTCGAGCGGCTTGTCCGAATCTTTGGCTTCCGTAGCAAGCTCAAAAATAATGATTCCTTTTTTGGACGAGAGCGGATTCAAAGTTTGCATATACAGTTGATCCTTCAGTCCAAGAATGTTCGATAAGACGAAAGTGTATTCGGAATCGTATACGAGCGTAGCGTCGATATCTTCTTTCGTAATCCGCATGACTGGCAGGAACGTTCCGGCTTCTTTGCCTATGTTTTTAATCGTAACATTAGCAATACCGAATGTGTTGCCTTCTTCAGGCGAGTACACTAAGAAAGAATCCTCGATCGATTTTTTGTATTCGAAGCTATCCAAAGTTACTTCCCAGTCGCCAATAGTAACTTTTTCACCGGTTTTGGCAGCTTTCGGAGCTTCCGGCGTTGGCTCAGGCGTAGGTTCAGGTGTTGGTTCCGGGGTTGCGCTAGCTTGTTCTGTAGGCGTATCGGTAGCCGCTGTCTTATTTTCCTCCGCTGCGGGCTTAGAGCCGCCGCATCCGCTCAATACTGCCGTAGCGGCAATTGTTAAAACTAATAACCATTTCTTCATTTTGAAACCCTCCCAGTAAGTTCTCTCTCATTTTTTTGAATCTATTCTGCTAGACTCTCATACTAATACATATAAAGCAATAATTTGGTTACAATATTTTCGAAATTTTCATATTTGGTATTGCAAATATCCCCATAGTTCGCGATTTTTTTCACACTAAAGAACGTGGTCTGGGTGCTAATATTGTCATAAATTGATATCATGTCTATCATTAAAGGTAAATGATAGAATTATAAAGTGAAGAGACGAACGAATAGAATTTCGTAAAATAAACAAAAAGGCCAATGTCGGCGGCTGACGCCGGACACTGGCCTTTTTATACTAGCTATTCGCTTATTGAACCTTCTCGATGACTTTATCGACAAGTCCGTATTCGCGCGCTTCTTCGGCGCTCATGAAGTAATCGCGATCGGTATCCTTCTCGATCCGCTCAAGCGGCTGACCGGAGCGGTCTGCGAGTATGCCGTTCAGCTTGTCACGCATTTTCAGAATGCGGCGCGCTCGAATTTCGATGTCGCTCGCTTGACCTTCGGCTCCGCCGAGCGGCTGATGAATCATCACTTCGCTGTTTGGCAGTGCGTAGCGTTTGCCTTTCGCTCCCGCCGTCAATAGGAACGCGCCCATCGAAGCGGCCATGCCGACGCAGATCGTCGAGACGTCCGGCTTAATGTATTGCATTGTATCGTAGATAGCCATCCCTGCGGTAATCGATCCGCCAGGGCTGTTAATGTATAAAGAGATGTCTTTCTCCGGATCATCGGCCGCCAGGAACAGCATTTGCGCGATAATCGAATTCGCTACGACATCGTTGACGCCGGTGCCGAGGAATATGATGCGATCCTTCAGAAGACGGGAGTAAATATCATAAGCACGCTCGCCTCGATTGTTCTGCTCAATAACCATAGGAACAAAATTCATATCCAATTGAAGTCCCTCCTCGGAAATAAATACGTTGATATAGCTTGCTGTATTCCCATCATAGCGGAATGGCAAACAAAAGTCAAAGATAGTCAAACATAGGTGATTGACCGAACGCCGTCATGCAGCAAAGCACTGCTTGCAAGGAGTGGTGTTGATTGTAGGAAGGCATTGCGAGGCCTAAGCGGCTCTAAAGTTTCTGCAACGCGCGAGGTGAGGCGGTACGAGTGTCAACCACAAAAACCGCATAAACGCAAAAAAACCGCCCTGTTAAAGGACGGTTGTGCATTCGTATTAGTGGCGCGCCCGCTAGGAATCGAACCTAGATCTCAGGCTCCGGAGGCCTACGTCATATCCATTGGACCACGGGCGCACATCATTGCTATCATAAAAGCAACAGCGAGACCTAGTATATGCTATACGCGTCAAGAAATCAAGACAAAGAGAAAAATTAATTTTGAGAAAATCGCGACAGTAATCGCTTACATCGACCTTTGGCATCTTGCGAAAGCATTTAATTTTGGCTAGAATAAGAGTGGGACTAAAAACGAACATACGGGACGTTTTAGGTCCAACGGATGGGGAAGGATCCCAAAACGAAGGAAGCCGATGGAGTGAAGAAAGAGGATGCGCCAGATTATTGAACTGCAGCAGCAGCTTCTCCCGGATTTGCTCGATGTGATGAGGAAACGGTATTCCATCTTGAATCAAGTCATGATGTCCGATTTGATTGGCAGACGAACGTTGGCGGCATCCTTATCCATGACAGAGCGAGTACTCAGAGCCGAGACGGATTTCCTGAAAGCTCAGGGGCTGCTCGAAATCGAGACGGCCGGGATGCGGATCAGCGAAGCCGGCAAAAGGCTGTTGGAACAGCTGGAGCCATACTACACCGAGCTGTTCGGCCTGTCGGAGCTAGAGGAAAAGCTTCGTTCGTCGTTCGGACTGCAGCAGGTCATCGTTGTGGCCGGCGATTCTGACGAATCGAGCCAGACGAAGCGAGAGCTTGGCCGAGCGGCCACGCAAGTGCTTCGGAAGGTGATGAAGCCGCACGATGTCGTAGCCATTACTGGAGGAACGACGATCGCTCAAGTCGCGAATCATCTCACAAGTCCATCGCCGCTTAAGACCAATTGGTTTGTACCGGCTAGAGGCGGACTTGGGGAGAGCCTGGACTATCAGGCGAACACGATCGCGTCGATGATGGCGAAGCGGACGGGAGCGCATTATCGCTTGCTGCACGTGCCCGATCATTTGGGCGAGGAAGCTTACGCTTCCATTATGCAGGAGCCGAACATTAAGGAAATCGTCGACGTTATCCGCAGCGCCCGCATTGTGGTGCACGGGATCGGCGAGGCGATGGTCATGGCCCGAAGAAGGAAGCTGCCTTCCGACTTAATGGAAGAGATGGCTGCCGAAGGGGCGCTGGCCGAAGCGTTCGGTTATTATTTCGATAAAGAAGGCCGTGTGGTCCATCAAATGCAAACGGTAGGGTTGCATTTGGAGGATATCGTCAAAACTGAAGTTGTTATTGGCGTTGCCGGAGGCAAGAGCAAAGGCGAAGCTATCGCAGCGGTTATGAAGTTCGGGCATAACGATGTGCTCGTTACGGACGAAGCCGCAGCACTGGAAATCGCAGCAATGCTGGATAACGGTACGGTATAGCCGGAAAGATTAAGACTCTGCCGAGCATGAATTTGTCTCATGACGGTTTGCGGCGGTGCTTATCAGCAATAGCAAGCCAAGCCGCAGAGCGTTTTGAAAATAAAAGCTTTTCATAAAAGATTAGGAGGAAATAACAATGGTTAAAGTTGGTATTAACGGATTTGGCCGTATCGGCCGTAACGTATTTCGCGCGTCGCTGAGCAACCCTGAGGTTGAAGTGGTGGCTGTCAACGACCTGACTGACACAAAAACACTGGCTCACCTGTTGAAATACGATACAACTCATGGTGTTCTGGATGCAACTGTTGAAGCAAAAGAGGGCGCGATCATCGTTAACGGCCGCGAAATCAAAGTTTTCGCAGAACGCAACCCTGAGAACCTGGCTTGGGCTTCCGTAGGCGCTGAAATCGTTGTTGAATCCACTGGTATTTTCACAGCGAAAGAAAAAGCTGAGCTTCACTTGAAAGGCGGCGCTAAGAAAGTAATCATCTCCGCGCCTGCTACTAACGAAGACATCACGGTCGTAATCGGCGTTAACGAAGACAAATACGATCCTGCTGCACACACTGTAATTTCCAACGCTTCTTGTACGACAAACTGCTTGGCGCCATTCGCAAAAGTACTGAACGACAAATTCGGCATCGTAAAAGGCATGATGACGACTGTTCACTCGTACACGAATGACCAATCCGTACTGGACGTTCCTCATAAAGACCTGCGCCGCGCTCGCGCTGCTGCAGAAAACATCATTCCTTCTTCGACTGGCGCTGCAAAAGCAGTATCGCTCGTTCTGCCTGAACTGAAAGGCAAACTGAACGGTATGGCAATGCGCGTTCCTACGCCTAACGTTTCCGTAACTGACCTGGTTGCTGAACTGAAAGTAAACGTAACGGTTGAAGAAGTTAACGCAGCATTCAAAGAAGCTTCCGAAGGCGCTTTGAAAGGCATTCTGAACTACAACGAACTGCCGCTCGTATCGAGCGACTACAACGGCGACCCAGCTTCCTCCACAATCGACGCACTGTCGACGATGGTTGTTGAAGGCAACATGGTTAAAGTCGTTTCCTGGTATGACAACGAGTGGGGCTACTCGAACCGCGTTGTTGACCTGGCTGCTTACATCGCAAGCAAAGGCCTGTAAGACTAAGGTCTCCAATCGCATGGAACGCTTTCGTCCCGGACGGCCGCAACGCCGGTTCGGGGCGACGCTTTAGTCTGCAGCGCTCCGGGAATGTAACGCGAGTGCGCGGCAAAGGCGTTCCTTCTTCTACTCGAGAAGGAACGCCTTTTTTTCGGGAAAATCCGGACGGCGATCAGCGCAGCGACCTGTGCTGTACGTCGTCGCGGTCCCTACTCTCGACCGACAAGGTCGGTATCGAACAAATCAGGAGGTATTCCCATGAATAAGAAAAGTGTTCGCGACGTAGAAGTAGCCGGCAAACGCGTTTTTGTTCGCGTAGATTTCAACGTGCCGTTAGAAGAAGGTAAAATTACAGATGATAAGCGGATCCGCGAGACGCTTCCGACTATCAACTTTTTGATCGAAAAAGGCGCAAAAGTGATTTTGGCAAGCCATCTGGGTCGTCCAAACGGCGAAGTGGTTGAAGGATTGCGTCTGACGCCTGCTGCAGAACGTCTGTCTGAGCTGCTGGGCAAATCGGTTGTTAAAGCTTCCGAGTCCACTGGTGAAGCCGTAAAAGCACAAATCGCCGCTCTGAACGACGGCGACGTATTGCTGCTCGAAAACGTTCGCTTCCATGCGGGCGAAGAAAAGAACGATCCAGAGCTGGCTAAAGCATTCGCAGAGCTGGCTGACCTGTACGTGAACGATGCGTTTGGCGCTGCTCACCGCGCTCACGCTTCGACGGAAGGCATCGCGCATCATCTGCCAGCCGTATCCGGCCTTCTGATGGAGAGAGAGCTGGACGTACTGGGCAAAGCGCTGAACAATCCGGAGCGTCCGTTTACGGCTATCGTAGGCGGTTCTAAAGTAAAAGACAAAATCGACGTTATCAACAAAATGATCGAGATCGCTGACAACATCATCATCGGCGGCGGCCTGTCCTACACGTTCTTCAAGGCTCAAGGCTATGAAATCGGCCAATCTCTGGTTGACAACTCGAAGCTTGATCTGGCGCTCGAATTTATCGAGAAAGCAAAATCGCTGGGCAAAAACTTCCTGATTCCGGTCGACATTGTTGTAGCTGACGATTTCAGCAAAAACGCCAATACGAGGATTGTAGACGTAGACGGCATTCCTGCTGATTGGGAAGGCATCGACATCGGTCCAAAAACGCGTGAAATTTACGCAGAAGCAATCAAAAACTCGAAGCTGGTCGTATGGAACGGACCAATGGGCGTATTCGAAATCGAGCCGTTCTCGCACGGTACGCAAGCTGTTGCGAAAGCTTGCGCCGAAACTTCGGGCTACACCGTCATCGGCGGCGGCGACTCCGCTGCGGCAGCCGAGAAATTCGGCTTGGCGGACAAAATGGATCACATCTCCACAGGCGGCGGCGCATCGCTCGAGTTCATGGAAGGCAAAAAACTTCCAGGCGTAGTTGCTCTTAACGATAAGTAAAACGGGCCCAGCAGGGCTAACGATAGATTTCTAGAACCGGGGTAACGGCGGAGGAAAAGGTTGATCTGAAGGAGCATGAGCGTCCGCAAGTCTACCTTCCCCGTAGTCCGCATCGCCCGTCTCACAATCATTTTTTAGGAGGTAACACGATGAGCAGAAAACCAATTATCGCAGGCAACTGGAAAATGTTCAAAACCGTGTCCGAAGCGGTCTCTTTCTTCTCCGAAGTAAAGGGTGGAGCAGAGGTTGAAGGTGTAGAGAGCGTCATTTGCGCGCCTTACACTACGCTTCCGGCACTGGTTGAAGCGGCAAAAGGCACGACGATTGCTATTGGCGCACAAAACCTTCATTTCGAAGACAACGGCGCGTTCACTGGTGAAATCAGCGGCGTTATGTTGAAGGATCTGGGCGTTAAATACGTCATTATCGGCCATTCGGAGCGTCGCGCGTACTTCGCAGAGACGGACGAAACGGTTAACAAGAAAACCCACGCGGCATTCAAGCACGGCTTGACGCCAATCGTATGCGTAGGCGAGCTTCTGGAAGAGCGCGAAGCGAACCAAACGAAGGATGTTGTTAAAGTGCAAACGGAAGCGGCGTTCAATGGCCTTTCCGCAGCACAAGCGGCTGAAGTCGTGATCGCTTACGAGCCGATCTGGGCGATTGGAACGGGCAAATCTTCGACTTCCGAAGACGCGCAAGACGTTATCGGCTACATTCGCAGCGTCGTAGCAGGTCTGTATGACCAAGCGACGGCAGATGCGGTGCGCATTCAATACGGCGGCAGCGTGAAGCCAAACAACGTGGCAGAATACCTCGGCCAAGCAGACATCGACGGCGCGCTCGTCGGCGGTGCAAGCCTCGAACCGGCATCCTACATCGCACTCGTCCAGGGGGCGAAGTAAGATGACGGCTCCAGTAGCATTGATTATTCTCGACGGCTTTGGTTTGCGCGATGATGTGACGGGCAATGCGGTCGCTCAAGCGAAAAAACCGAACTATGACCGGTACTGGGCGAATTACCCGCATACGACACTGACGGCGTGCGGCGAAGCGGTCGGCTTGCCGGAAGGTCAAATGGGCAACTCCGAGGTCGGTCACTTGAATATCGGCGCAGGTCGTATCGTGTACCAGGATCTGACTCGTATCAGCAAATCGATCCGGGACGGCGAATTTTTCGACAACGAAACGCTTCTGGGCGCCGTGCGCCACGCGAAAGCGAACAATAAAAAGCTTCATCTGTACGGCTTGCTGTCGGATGGCGGCGTGCACAGCCACATCGCGCATTTGTACGCTTTGCTTGAACTGGCGAAGAAGGAAGAGCTGGACGACGTATACATCCACGCGTTTCTAGACGGCCGTGACGTGCAGCCAGACAGCGCCAAACGTTATCTCGAAGAGCTGCAAGCGAAGATCGAAGAGATTGGCGTTGGCAAAATCGCAACCGTACAAGGACGCTACTACGCGATGGACCGCGACAAGCGGTGGGAAAGAGTCGAGAAGTCGTATCGCGCCATGGTATATGGCGAAGGTCCGACTTATGTCGATCCGATCAAAGCGGTAGTTGAATCCTATGAGAAATCGGTTTATGATGAATTCGTCATGCCGACTGTCATCGTTGGCGAAGACGGCAAGCCGGTAGGTCTTGTCGAGTCGGAGGATGCGGTTATCTTCTTCAACTTCCGTCCGGACCGCGCCATTCAGCTGGGACAAGTATTTACGAACGAAGATTTCCGCGGCTTCGAACGCGGCGATCGCGCTCCGAAAAACTTGTACTTTGTCTGCTTGACGTTGTTCAGCGAAACGGTTGGAGGTTATGTCGCATATTCACCTAAGAACCTCGACAACACACTCGGCGAAGTGCTTGTGCAGAACGGCAAGAAGCAGCTGCGCATTGCAGAAACCGAGAAATACCCGCACGTGACGTTCTTCTTCAGCGGCGGACGTGACGTCGAGCTTCCTGGCGAGACGCGCGTTCTCATCCCTTCGCCGAAAGTCGCCACATACGACTTGCAGCCAGAGATGAGCGCTTATGAAGTAGCGGCAGCGGCTGTGAAAGAAATCGAAGCCGACAAGCATGACGCGATCATTCTGAACTTCGCGAATCCCGACATGGTCGGTCACTCCGGCATGCTGGAGCCGACGATCAAAGCGGTAGAAGCGACGGACGAATGTCTCGGCAAAGTTGTCGAAGCGGTGCTTGCCAAAGGCGGCGTAGCTATTATCACAGCCGACCACGGCAACGCGGACATGGTGTTCGACGAGAACGGCCGTCCGCATACGGCGCATACGACGAATCCGGTGCCTTGCATCGTAACGCGCGCAGGCGCAGAGCTTCGTGAAGGCGGCATTCTGGCCGACTTGGCTCCAACGGTACTTGATCTGCTGAAGCTGGCCAAACCGGCGGAAATGACTGGCACGTCGCTCGTTAAGTAATAATCGAATCAGCCGCGAGGCCGATTTGAATTTCAAATTAAAATGAATAAAAGGAGTGTTCCATTCATGTCTATCATCGTTGACGTATACGCACGCGAAGTGCTGGATTCCCGCGGGAATCCGACGG
Organism: Paenibacillus sp. NPDC058071; assembly: GCF_042885235.1. NCBI lineage: Bacteria > Bacillati > Bacillota > Bacilli > Caryophanales > Paenibacillaceae > Paenibacillus > Paenibacillus sp. NPDC058071. The sequence continues at coordinate 225,973 of NZ_JBHVSK010000008.1, read as the reverse complement.
TAGAAGTTGAAGTATCCCTCGAGTCCGGCGGCCAAGGCCGTGCGATCGTGCCATCCGGCGCATCCACAGGCGCTTACGAAGCTGTTGAGCTTCGCGACGGCGACAAAAGCCGTTACCTCGGCAAAGGCGTTCTGACAGCTGTCGAGAACGTAAACACAATCATCGCTCCTGAAATTATCGGTCTGGACGCACTGGATCAAGTCGCAATCGACCGTAAAATGATCGAGCTGGACGGTACGCCTAACAAAGCCAAACTGGGCGCAAACGCAATTCTGGCTGTATCGATGGCCGTTGCACGCGCTGCAGCTGACGCCCTGAACGTGTCCCTGTACACGTACCTCGGCGGCTTCAATGCAAAAACATTGCCAGTTCCAATGATGAACATCATCAACGGCGGCGAGCATGCTGACAACAACATCGACGTTCAAGAGTTCATGGTTCTGCCTGTTGGCGCTCCAACGTTCAAAGAAGCACTGCGCATCGGTGCTGAAATCTTCCATAGCCTGAAATCGGTTCTGAAAAACAAAGGCCTGAACACAGCAGTTGGCGACGAAGGCGGCTTCGCTCCAAACCTGGGCTCCAATGAAGAAGCGATCACAACGATCATTTCCGCAATTGAGCTGGCTGGTTACAAACCAGGCGTTGACGTATTCCTGGGTATGGACGTCGCTTCCACTGAGTTCTTCAAAGACGGCAAATACCACCTCGAAGGCGAAGGCAAATCGTTCACATCCGCTGAATTCGTTGACCTGCTTGCTTCGTGGGTTGATAAATACCCAATTATCACAATCGAAGACGGCTGCTCCGAAGACGATTGGGAAGGTTGGAAACTGCTTACTGACAAATTGGGCGACAAAGTCCAACTCGTTGGCGACGACTTGTTCGTAACGAACACTGAGCGTCTGTCCGATGGCATCGAGAAAGGCGTAGGCAACTCGATCCTCGTTAAAGTGAACCAAATCGGTTCCCTGACAGAAACGTTCGACGCGATCGAAATGGCAAAACGCGCAGGCTACACAGCTGTTATCTCCCACCGTTCCGGCGAGAGCGAAGACAGCACGATTGCCGACATCGCGGTTGCAACCAATGCCGGTCAAATCAAAACTGGCGCTCCGTCCCGTACGGACCGCGTAGCGAAATACAACCAATTGCTCCGCATCGAGGACCAACTCGGTTCCACGGCGCAATATGCGGGCAAATCCGCATTCTACAACCTGAAAAACTTCAAATAAGCCTTCAAGCGGCCGATCGGCCGTCTGAATGGATAGCAAGAGAGAGCATTCGGGCCCGAATGCTCTCTCTTTTTTATGCGGAAAAGAGGTTTTCTGGCTCAAACCGGAAATCCGGGATGTCGCAATTTTGCAGAAGGAAAACGGCTTGCGGGAGTGGAATACGGATAGGGATTGGCTGCGATTTTAGGCTGTCACTGAAGCTGAAGCTGCGGCTGCGGCCAAATCAGACATCCAGAACATTAAAGGCGGTGCACTCCCATGAAGCAACCGGTAATTGCAATTCAGATGTATTCCTTACGCGATTTGACGGCCAGCGATTTTTTGGGCACACTCGGACAGGTCGCCGAGATCGGCTATAAGGCGGTGGAGTTCGCCGGGTATTTCGATACGTCGGTCCATGTGTTGAAGCAGCGATTGTCTGACCTTGGCCTGGATGCGCCGTCCGCTCACGTCGGGCTTAACTTTTCCAATCCCGAACGCATCATGAGCGATTTCGAGGCTCAACTGACGTACGGCAAGGAGCTGGGGCTTCGCCATATCGTCGTTCCTTGGGCGCCGCTGCCGGAGAAGCCGACGTTGGTAGATATCAACCGACTGGCCGAGCAGTTCATCCGCTGCGGAGAAATGGCGAAGAGCTATGGTCTTCAATTTGGATACCATAATCATGAGTTTGAATTCAAGCTCGTCGATGGAATCCCGGCGATCGATCGCTTACTGGAGCTCGTTCCCGCCGAGCTGATGACGATGGAGTTCGACCTCGGCTGGGTACATGTGGCGGGTTACCGTCCGACCGATTATTTGCGCCGTTATGCGGGCCGGATGCCGCTGACGCACTTTAAAGATTTAGACGATGGGCGCAAAGACGTGGAGATCGGCAAAGGGAAAGTTGGCTACGCCGGGATGGTGAACGAAGCGGCAAGATGCGGCGTCGAATATATTGTGATCGAGCAGGAGCAGTATGCAGTCGGGCCGCTGGAAAGCGCGAGGCTCAACTTTGATTTTTTCAAATCCTAACAGGGAAAAAGTGGCCGAACTGACATGTCCCGATAAACTATTGAATTCGGATATAGGCTATGTTAAAATCAATTTATCTGTTTAAACGGAACTCCTGTGTTGGAGGTGTAGATGGAATGGAAATTTTTCTGAAAATATTGCTCGTTGTTTTCTCGATCGGTTTGATCGCGGTGGTATTGCTGCAAAAAGGAAAAAGCGCTGGCTTGTCGGGAGCAATCTCCGGCGGTGCTGAGCACTTGTTCGGCAAACAGAAGGCTCGTGGCCTCGACCTGTTTCTGCAGCGTCTGACGGTAGGTCTGGCAGTCGGATTCTTCTTGCTGTCTTTGATCGTGTCCTACTGGGTGCAAGCTTAAATATCGGCTAAGGAAAAAGCGAAGGGAAACCTTCGCTTTTTTTGTTTTTCTGGAAATGTGCGGATGCGTTCGAGCGATTTCGTGTATACTAAATGGTATATGATAATCTATCAACCGGTAGCAAGTGATGCAAGTGATGATAGAACGGCCTCCGGTGTATGAGGTGACAAGGACAAATATGATGCAAGAGCAACAACTGCTGGATTTCATGCGCGAGACGGCCTACAAGCCGATGACTTATCAAGAAATGGAACAGCATTTCAGCATTGAGGATGCCGTGGAGTTCAAGGAATTTCTGAAGCTGCTTACCCAGATGGAGGAGGAAGGCAAAATTATTCGCACACGCAACGACCGGTACGGCGTGCCTGAGCGGATGAATTTGCTGCGAGGTCGTATTCAAGCCCATGCGAAGGGCTTTGCGTTCCTGCTTCCTGACGACAAGGACCACCCGGATGTTTATCTTCATGCAAACGATCAGAAAAGCGCAATGAACGGCGACATTGTTCTCGTGCGCATTACATCGCAAAGCGAAGGCGGCGGCAGGCTGGAGGGCGAGGTCGTTCGTATCGTACAACGGGCGGTAACGCAGGTTGTCGGCACGTTCGAGAATCACGAGGCATTCGGCTTTGTCATTCCTGACGATAAACGGATTAATCGCGATCTTTTCATAGCTCGCGGCGAATTTCAAGGAGCTGTAACCGGGCAAAAGGTTGTAGCGCGAATTGTGACGTATCCTGAGGGGCGCTCGGCGGCGCAGGGTGAGATTGTCGAAATATTGGGGCACAAAGACGACCCAGGTATCGACATTTTGTCGATTATTCGCAAGCATCAGCTGCCGGAAAGCTTCCCGGACGAAGTGATGGAGGAAGCGGAGGCGGCTCCCGACTCCATTACGGAGGAGGAGATCGTCCAGCAGGGCCGCCGTGATCTGCGCGGTGAAACGATCGTGACGATCGACGGCGAGGACGCCAAAGACTTGGACGATGCGGTGCATGTGAAACGGCTGGAGAATGGCAACTATTTGCTGGGCGTTCATATCGCAGACGTGGGCTATTATGTGCGAGAGAAATCGCAGCTCGATCAGGAAGCATTTCGCCGCGGTACAAGCGTGTACTTGGTCGACCGTGTCATCCCGATGCTGCCGCACCGCTTGTCGAACGGCATTTGCTCGCTTAATCCGCAGGTTGACCGTCTGACGCTCAGCTGTGAGATGGAATTCGAGGCGAAGACGCTGAAGCGGGTGCGCCATGATATTTTTACAAGTGTGATCAAGACAACAGAGCGCATGACGTACTCGAACGTACGCAAACTGCTGACTGGCGTACCGGAGCTTCCGGACGAGGAGCTTGAAGGCAGCGATCCCCTTGACGCGGAACAAGCGGCAGGGGCTGCTGGCGGCGAGCTGGACGGTGAAGAAGCTGCACGTTCAGCGGAGGAAGCGGCTGCAGAGCGCCGTCGCTTGCGGGCTGAGCAGGAAGCTGAGCGTGAGAAAGCGCTGGTCGAGCTGGAGCAGCTGAAGGAGCGGTACGCGGGGCTGCTCGATATGTTCACGCTGATGGAAGAGCTGGCGATGAAGCTGCGCAAGAAACGGATGAAGCGCGGAGCGATCGACTTCGACTTCCAAGAGTCGAAAGTGATCGTGGACGAGAACGGTAAAGCGGTCGATATTGTGAAGCGCGAGCGTTCGGTAGCCGAGCAAATGATCGAGGAATTCATGCTCGTTGCGAACGAGACGGTCTCCGAGCACTTCCACTGGCTGCGCGTGCCGTTCCTGTACCGAATTCACGAAAATCCCGATCAAGAAAAGCTGATGCATTTCATGCAATTTGCCTCCAACTTCGGGTATGTCGTGAAAGGCGGTAAGGGCAACGCGATCCATCCGCGCGCTCTTCAGACGCTGTTGGATGAAATTCACGGCAAGAAGGAAGAGACGGTTATCTCCACGATGATGCTCCGGTCCATGAAGCAGGCGAAGTACGATGCCGAGAGCCTGGGTCATTTCGGGCTGGCGGCGGAGTTCTATTCGCACTTTACGTCCCCGATTCGCCGTTACCCCGACTTGGTCATTCACCGCATTATTCGGGAAGTGATTGAGGGCGGCGGGGCGCTTTCGGAGCAGCGGCATGAAGCTCTTTCGGCGCGCATGCCGGACATCGCGCAGCATTCGTCAGAGCGCGAGCGGGTGGCGGTCGATGCCGAACGCGATACAGAGCGGTTGAAGAAGTGCGAGCTCATGGAGGATAAGGTCGGCGAGGAGTTCGACGGCATTATTAGCAGCGTGACGAGCTTCGGCATGTTTGTGGAGCTTAGCAATACGGTAGAGGGACTTATCCGTCTAAGTGATCTGACGGATGACTACTACCATTTCCATGAGCTGCATATGGTGCTGATCGGAGAGCGCACATCGAAGGTATATCGCATAGGCGACGAGGTACGCGTCAGGGTCGGCCGGGTTAATATGGACGACTACACGATCGATTTTGAGATGGTCGATATGAAGGCGAGAGGCGGCTTCAAAGGCTTTGCCGACGCCGGTCGAGGCGGCCAGCGCGGACGCGGCGGCAAACGCGGCAAGTTCGGCCGTGGCGGCGAAGGCCGCGATGCCCGCGGCGGAGGCGAAGGGCGCGATAGCGGACGCGGAAGCAACCGCGGAGGCGAGAACGAGCAAGGCCGCGGCAAGCGCGGGAAGCACGGGCGCAGCGGCGCAGACGAGCGCGAGACGGGCGCAGCGGCACGCGGCGGAGCAAGCGAACGTGCGGCGAGCGCAGGCGCGAGAAGCGGCGCTGGCGAGCGTGGAGCTGCTGCGGGAGCGAGAGGCGCGGCAGGCGAGCGCGGGCCTGGCGCAGGCGCGGGAGCGTGGAGCGGCGAAGGCGAACGCAAAGGCAAGCGCCGCAAGCGGGGCCGCGGCGCCGGCGAGAACGCTGACGAAGCTGTGGCAGCGGCGCCTAACGCAGGAGCGGACGGCGCGCTCGAGCATGTGCGCGAGGGCGAAGGCAGGGGCAAGCGCGGGAAACACGGGCGCGGCGACGCGCAAGGCAGTGCGGCGGCAGCAGCAGGCGCCGGAGAAGCGGCGACGCCGTGGGGCAATGCTACGGAGCCGCTGGCGCCAAGCAGACGAGTACGGGGCGGCAAGAGCGTGCCGCGTACTGATATGTGGGGACTGCCGATCATTGAGGGCAGCAAAAGCTGGGGTGGCGACACGGGAGAGGATCCTCGTTCGGATCGTCGCGACGGAAGACGCGGCGGCAGCGGCAGGGGACCTGAACGCAGCGGCAAGCCGTCCAGTGACGGCCGCTCACACAAAAAAAATAATAATCTGTCTTCGGAGCCGGTGAATAAAACGACCGAAGAAGGGAAAAACAAGAAGAGCAAGAAGAAAAACGGAGGCGGCGGCGGCAACTCCACCGCAGCGTTCGTGCGCAAAAATCGAAAATAAATAAGGGTGTGCCCCTGTTTCAAGCAACATGGCGCGGCTGTGCCGATGACGATGCAGTCTGCGCCGTGTTATGGATAAGCTGGCAAAATATATTTAAGCTTGTCGCTTGCTTTTTGAAATGCGGTATAGTACACTCAAAGCAATTGATGATATGAACCTGAATTCACATATTGAAAAGGGTGTCATTAAAGTCATGGAACCTTTTCCAATGTGTGAATTTTTTGTTTTAAATAACGAAACAGGCGCATATTAATTTTATTTTGTGGAGGTTTTTACACATGCAACAAGGTACAGTTAAATGGTTTAACGCTGAGAAAGGTTTTGGCTTCATCGAAGTTGAAGGCGGCAACGATGTATTCGTACATTTCTCCGCAATCACTGGCGAAGGCTTCAAAACTCTTGAAGAAGGCCAACGCGTTGAGTTCAACGTTGTTCAAGGCAACCGTGGACCACAAGCAGAAAACGTAGTTAAACTGTAATAGTTTAATTTACGAGCGAAACCGTCCTGACCTTCGGGTCGGGACGGTTTTTGTTTTATGTTCGGAAGATGGAGCTGGAACTGAATTGAATTGCTCCATTTGCAGACAGTTGGCGGCATTGCATACAGTGCCCGATTTTTGCTACAATATATTTCTAGCCCGGATCATCGGGACAATCAAGTGGAGAACGTATCGACGAGAGGTGACGGACAAATGGCAAGCAATAAGAGCGATGGCAAGCTGCTCGCGCAAAATAAAAAGGCTTCCCATGATTACTTCATCGAAGAAACGTATGAAGCAGGCATTGTGCTGACAGGTACGGAAATCAAGTCGCTGCGTAACGGCAGAGCCAATATTAGCGACGCGTTCGCGACGATTCGAAACGGCGAGATGTTCATCCACAACATGCACATCAGCCCGTTCGAGCAAGGCAACCGTCACAATCCGAGCGATCCGACCAGAGCACGCAAGCTGCTGCTTCACAAGCAGCAGATACACAAGCTGCTCGGTCAATCCAAGCAAGAAGGCTACTCGATTGTGCCCCTTAAGATTTATGTGCGCAACGGCTACGCCAAACTGCTGATCGGCCTTGGCAAAGGCAAGAAGCAGTACGACAAGCGCGACACGGCGGCGAAGCGGGATGCTCAACGCGACATCCAGCGCGCAATGCGCGAGAAGCAGAAAGTAGCTCGTTAGATGCCTTTTGAGCGGCATTTCCGTTCATTCCAGCTTTCGGCCAGACTGCCAGCAAGAAGTTCGGCGGAGCGGGACGAAATCGTGTTATACTAATGGAGCGTTAATGATTCATTGTTTTTCTTTTGCGAACGGCATATTGATTTATGCATTCGCGCTCGCTAGATCAGATGCCTTGTTAGGGCGCTGTACGGCGATTCTAAGCGTTTCTTGCGCTAATCGGTAACTGTGGGCGGGTTGAAGCTGCAGAGGGCCGTTTATGCCATTTCGGGGGCGTTTATGGATTCGACGGGGATTGGACGAGCGCGGGTTGCGGGTAGCAGGGAGTCGTCTGCTTCATCAACGCTAAAGCCAATTAACTGGCAAACAACAAAACAACTACGCTTTCGCAGCTTAATAACCTGTGAGCGTGCTCCTACCTAGCATCGCCCATGTGACTAGACTAGGGGCTAACAAGTAGTGGGATACGCCGTTCGGTCTCCGCCTGGGGTCGACGGAAGAAGATAATCAGGCTGACCCAACGCGTAGTCGGTTACGGGACGACGCTCGGGTGACATCAATACCGTGACTACACCCGTAGAAGCCTGTGTGGCGTGATCTTCGGACAGGGGTTCGACTCCCCTCGCCTCCATTATAAAAATAAGGCCTCGACCAAATGGTCGGGGTCTTATTTTTATAATGGAGATGCTTGAGGGGGCGAACCCGGGGTTCAGTCCGCGCGCAGGGAGCGAATGAGATTGCCTCCTAGAGCAGCTTCGCGGACGAGCACGGCATTGGAATCTACCGCTAAGGTAGTCATCAGGGAGAAGGCTCCGACAGCAGGATAATCATGATTCCAATACTCTCCTCGCCTCCATAATTATAGAGAAAGGGACTGGCCATTGTGCCGGTCCCTTTCTCTATCTATGGAGATGCCTGAGGGGGAAAACCCGGGGTTCAGTTCACGCGCAGGGAGCGAATGAGATCACTTCAAAGAGCTGCTTCGCGGACGAGCAAGGCATTGGAATATACCGCTAAGGTAGTCATCGAAGAGTCGGCTTCATTAGCCATAGGATAGAGTTACAATAATCTCCTCGCCTCCACCATGTAAATCCACTACCAAGTGAGGTTGTGGATTTTGTTTTTCATAAATACTTAGCTCTACATGTTCCATATGAACTTTTTCTGCATAGCTTGTAACGAACTTCATGATTTCGGAGAGATCCCAGATTGCTTTATGATTCTTTAATTTATAGGGTAGTCGTCTCAGAACATCTTCAGTGACAGCTGTTTTTTGTTTTCTAGCGGCATGTCTTGGCTTAATGGATCCAAGAGAAATATATCGAGGAGATCGTCACATACAAAGTTTTCAACGGGAGAATGAGGTGCTAAAAAAGTGGTTGGAAATCCGGATGAAGGAGGCGTGCGCTATAAGTAACATTGAGCAGAAATCTAAATGGTATACGGTAGTTGAACTTTATAAAACACTCAAAGCGGTTTTTACGCCTACGTAAAGCGTAAGTTCTGTAAATCGGGAATAAAGAAATTAGGGAAAGAATCCAAGCCTTATATTAGTATCTTGGCATACGCTCTAAAATTCGGTGACTGGTCACTTAGGGCTTTGAAATGAAAATCAGCTAGTTATACAGATTTTTGAAAAGGCATCTGAAAAGCAAAAAGCCGTTACTGGATTGATCGTTCACAGCGCTTTTAATTTTCCTCAAGTTCCTTAGTGAATATTTCAGAACTTCTCCAAACATCGATCAATTTAAGTGTCGTGTAGATTTACATATAGTATGTTAGGTGTTGTCGTGTCGATTACTCTCGAAAGAAGGGAAAATATATAATTTTGGAGAAATATAGGGTAAAGAATAATTAGGAGGAATTTTATGCCGAAATATGATCTTGGCAAAATAGGACATATTGAGTTCGAAAGAATGTGTCAAAGTCTCATACAGCAATTTATAGGGAATGGTGTAGAAATTTATGGAGCGGGTAAAGATGGGGCACGTGAGGCAACATTCAGAGGTAAGGCGAATTTTCCCAGCACCGCAGAGAAATGGGATGGTTCATGGATATTTCAAGTGAAATACCATGACGTATCGCTAGTAGGCGTAAATAAAGCAAGAAAGAAAATATTGGAAGAGGTCGATAGTGAGTTAAGAAAAGTAACAGAGAAATATATGCATGAATGCGATAATTTTATTCTAATGACTAATGTCCCACTAAGTCCTGTCTTTCAAACTGGTACAAAAGATATTATTAAAGAGCAGATTGCAATAAAATATTCTAAAGTTAAAAATATAGCTATTTTAGGCGCAGATGAGATTTGTGGTTTACTAGATGCTAACCCGGGCATTAGAAGAACGTATCGAGAATGTATAACAAGTGGAGATTTATTGGATTATTTACTTGAGGGGATTGAAAGTCAGCAGACATACTTAGGGGATGTAATTAAATCGTACTGTTTTAATTTATTAGATAAAGATGAGAAACATGCTGTGCTTGATGATGCAGGCGATTCCGAGGACAAGCGTGTTGAATTACAAGATGTGTTTATTGATGTAAATGTAAAACCTGTCACTAAAAAAAATGAAGATAAAGACGAAGTGTTTGACATGCTATGGGATGAACTAGCCACTACAAGACAAGAGGATCACTCGGCTTTAACTTATCTACTAGATGATCATATTTCAGATATTGTTTTAGTGGGAGGGCCAGGTGAGGGGAAGTCAACACTTACACAATTCGTCTCACAAATACATAGAGCAAGAATAACAAAACAAAGTACAAAATTCTTTAAAAATTATGATGAAAACTATGTTCTAGAAATTGAAAAATCGAGAGTGCGAATTCCTTTTAGAGTTGTGCTCAAAGACTATGCACAATGGTTTTCTGAAAACAGTAGTCGGAACTTATTGGTCTATTTGGCTGAACGTGTTACCAGTGTTACAGGTAGAGAGATTAATGCTGATGATGTTCATAAAATTTTGAAGAAAGAGCCTGTCCTGCTTATTTTAGACGGCTTGGATGAAGTGCCCGAGAAGAAACTAAAGAATAACCTTGTTACAAGTACAATAACCAACATTAAAGAGTTTAGAGAACTATTTGATGCAGATATTAAAGTGATAGCTACTACACGGCCGTTTGGGTATACTGATGAGTTTGATCCTTCGCGTTTCCTCCATCTGAATGTGCAAAAACTTTCCGGTGGCCAAGCGCTGGAGTATACGAAAAAATGGATTGATGCAAAAAGGTATGATAACGAAGAAGCTAAAAGAATATTTGATAAGTTTTCAATCTGTCTTGAAGATAAAGTTATTAGCGTTTTAACCACTACACCACTTGAAGTAACAATAGTTTTAGTTATAATTAGGGCTCGCGGAATATTGCCTAAGCAAAGAGAAGAGTTATTTGAAACTTACATGGATACTATATATCAGCGTGAACAAAAAAAGAATATTGATCTATTAAGAACAGATAAAGAATTAATTATAGGACTTCATAAATATATTGCATACGTGTTGCAAAAAAGGGTCGAGACTGATGAAACAGCGTCCCTCATGGAAGAAAGTGAATTTCAAGAGCATGTTAAGACGTACATCGCTAATCAAAATCCAATGCTCGATAAAGATGGTCTTGAAAAATTTATTGCACGAATAATTAAGGAAGCTGAAGAACGATTAATTTTGATTACAAATAACCCAAAGGGTAAAGTTGGGTTTCCATTGACAAGCATGAGAGAGTTTTTAGCAGCAGCTCATTTAGTAGATACATCGTCTGATACTAACGAGCGTGACAATAGATTTAGTAGTATAGCTATATCACCGCATTGGAGAAATGTAGTATTATTTTTTGCTGGAAGGGTAGGTAGAACGCGCCCGGGTGAAGTTTCGAGTATGATTGATGTATGTAGATCGGAAATTGATATTAAATTTCCTGATAAATATTTAAAAAGAGGGGCAAATCTAGTTATTGACATGATCGAGGATCGTGTAATGAGAGTACCAAGAAATGAAATTAGTGCAATACAATATGCTATGACTTTATTGGATGAGGGTTTTATTGTAGATGATGATGTGCTTATAACAAAATTGGGGAACTTTTCAGACGAAGTGAAGAATCAAGTCATTAAGCCCATTTTAAATAAGAAGCTATATAACTATGATTCATACAATATAAATTTGATATGGGAAATCTACGATAATTTATACGGGATAGATGATGATTTTAAATCTGCTATAAGATTTGCTTTCGAATGTGATGAAAAAGAGATTTTGATTCTAGGTATTAAGTATGCTATTAAATGTAATCTGGATTCTTACAGAGTAATTACTGCGTGGAATAAGTTAAATCAACTCACTAATGAGCCTGTTATTGTGGATATACATAAGCATCTTCATTTTAACTTGATAAATTATTTGGACATTGAGATGCCTCATTTTGTTCTCGCAAGTATTTCTAAAACAATGTTAAAAATAATTGATGATGATAAGAGATTCATGCAACCGTATGATGTACCTTATCTGGACAATTACATTAATAAACTAGAAAAGAATTGTGATTTTAATAAGAATAAGCTTTATATGCTTGCTGTATTGAAAATAGTTTCTCTTTATAATATCCATGCAGAGAGTTTCGAACAAATAGAAGAGTATGAGGTTATTGTTTATTTCCCTGGATTTATAAATCCTAATATCTTGAATTTTATAAAAAAAGAAAGTTATTTATTTGAAGACTTTGTATCCGCTTTTGCACATGAAACAGATAGGTTCACCACCACTTTATTAAAAATATTTCGATATCTACTTGATATTAGAAACTTTGAGCTTCTACAGCAGATATTCTCTAAGGATGATGATAAGGACGTTTCCAGGATTTATGGAGGAGTATTCCAATTGAATTTGCGGTATTTTGTTAATATAAATCCGATAGAGCTGACAAGTGGTCTCCAATTAACACTTGACTTCGACAAATATGAGTATGTACTTAGTGAAGTTAATCGAATTATTAATCAAAAAAGTGATGTGAAATATAATGCACATAAGTTCTGCGTCTGGTTGCGAACAAACTTTAACGAGATAGTTGAAGGTCATTTAGACCAAGCAATACTTTCGGAGTTAAGAGAATTCTTACAGTCAGAAAATATACCTCAAGAAATATTGTTGTTATTAAAACAAGTTATACAGATAGAGAATGACTGGGATTTTCAATTATATATACTTAAATTGGAAATAAAATTCTTAGATAAGATAGAGACAAGAGAGCTTGTATTCGGTATAAATTGGATTATGCATTATCATTTAGGGATGATCCCAAAAAGTAAACTAGAAAATGAGGAGTTCCGTGATTTAATTAAAATACTTTTAGAGAAGGTAATACCTATCTTAACAAAAGAATCAATTGAGGAATCAGAGTATGACATTTATCTAAGATGGCTAATATTTAATGCCTTAGAAATGAATTTGTTAAAGGAAGATCATCTAATTCAACTGGCGAATCTGGGCTTTACTGGTGAGTTTAAAAATAGAAATATAAGAGTTCGTAGTCAAAATAAGAATATGATGAAAAATCTAAATGTTCTATTAGATAGCCAAAATAGTCAGGTCGAACTGTTAACAACGATGCTTTACACCCAGTTTACGAGTGAGATACAAGACCTAAATCAAAATAAATCTATATCCCAAAAGCTTTGGGATCTTTATAATACGACTCCTAACAAAGATGCAGTACTTGAAGGATTAGCACATTCTTACGTAAAATGGAGTAAATTAAAAGTGGATTTTCTACAAGCTTTATCGAATGTGACTGATAACTCCGATAATAGTTGGGAGAAAGTTATTTCTAGTGGAAGATATTCAAGCGCGTATGAAAGAAAGGAGTTTGTTAGTTTTCTTGAAAACATATTGATTTCTAAATATAAGTCTTCTTTTAGAAGAGCTTCTTTACAGCGCCTGTATCAAATAACTCGTGAGACTGAGAAGACGAATATCGAGGAAAGTAAGCTCAACCTTCCATTAATGACGCTTTAATCGATTAAAATAAAGGGAAGGCTCTGGCAAGCAAGGGAGTAATCTATTCTCCTTCCCGTAATAAACATATAAATCTTGGCGGAATTGTCGGTTTGCTGAACCACAGTTCTCCTCCATAATAAAAATAAAACCTCGACCGAATTGGTCAAGACCCCATTTAGTGGACAATTAGAAAAAGCCCTATCCAATAAGCTGTTTCCGGTATTGTACCGGAGGCAGCTTATTTAATTTTCTCTGCGGACGATAGTTGTTGTAGAAATGGATATATTCTTCAATTCTGCTTTGTGCTTCCTTGATGGATCGGATATCATATGGATAGAGTGCTTCCGTCTTCAAATGTGAGAAGAAGCTCTCCATTGAGGCATTGTCGTAACAATTGCCTCGTCGAGACATGCTGATTTGGGCACCAACCTTTGGCAGCATGTCGTGGTAGTCGTAGGACGTGTACTGGGATCCCTGATCGCTGTGAACGATTAGCCCCCGTCACGTCCTTTTCCTTTTCAAATGCTTTGGAAAACGTTTGGATTACAAGCTCCTTATCATTGCGTAAGCTCATGTTGTAAGCGACTATTTCGTTTTGACATAAGTCTTTGATGGTAGAGAGATACAACCAGCTATCTTTCACTCTGTATTGTGTAACATCGGTGACCCACTTCTGATTAGGTTGAAGTGCTTCAAAATTGCGATACAGCACATTTCTCACGATTCTGTCACCTAAGCTCCAAGATCGATGATGACGGAATTTGCGGCGTATTTTAGCTTGCAGCCCCATTTCCTGCATGAGACGCAGAATCTTCTTGTGGTTCATCCATACCCCATGATCTTGGTACATAAACAATTGAATTTGCCTGTAGCCGTAAATACCTTTATAGCGTTCATACGTGGTGCGAATGATCGCTTTGGAGGACTTGTCCTTGTCTACGGCTTTTCGTTTAAGATAGGCATAGAATCCGCTCTTGGAGAGACCGACTTCTTTGCAAAGCGCTGTAACGGTGAAATACTCTCTGAGCTCTTCAACGATCCTACACTTTTCTGGTACACCTCCGCCTTCGTAATAGCCAACCACTGTTTTAGAACGGCATTCTCCATTTCGAGCCGCTTAACATAACGGTTCTCGTCGACATATTCTTTCCGCTTTCCTCGCGTGTCGGTTAAGCCGAATTCTCCCATCTGTTTGTACCGACGCATCCAGGTCTTCACTCGTCCAACATCAACTATCCCTAGCTCTTCGGCAATTTTCCCTGCCGTTATTCCTTGAAGTCGCATCTCAACTGCTTTTTTCTTCGTTTCAAAGCTGTATGACACAAATTATTGTCCCTTTTTTGCCATAACGAAAAGCACCCCTATAGTTTTCATTGGCTAAACACTAGGGTGTTTTTCCAATGTCCACTATAAGGGGTGCACTTCAAATGGTCGGGGTCTTATTTTTATTATGGAGATATCGGAGGGGTGCGAACCCATGGTTCAGCCCCCACGCTGGGAGCGTATGAGATGGCTTCAAAGAACTGCTTCGCGGACGCTAAAGTTGTCGTCGGGCAGTCGGCTTCGTTAGCAAGTTGAATATAGATTCCAGTACCCCCTCGCCCCCATTAATACCAAACAGTTTAATTATACAAGGGCTCCTATTTTTTGTGGATAAATCCACAACTTATGCGTCCCTCGGAATGCTTTCAATAACGGTCTAACTCTCCCTCGCTATTGTTCTCCAGGAATGCCCGACCCTCGCGCCATAATATTCTGCATTGAAATTGCTACATCACCTGCCCCATAACTTAATCCAGCTGCACGCATTCAAACAATTACTGTCAATAATCTGAAGTTCCCTAAGATAGTTTTCCATGATGACAAATAACATATATATGATAAGTGAAGTTCTTTAAAATAAAATTATTCTGATTTCAAAATAAGTTGTAACGTTTATCATCATTTACGGATATATAACTTGAGGAGGTGAACAGATGCAGGACACCGAGCGATTATACAGGGAATATTCGACCCAAGTATATAAATTCGTATTCAGCCTTTGTCATAATCACTTGCTGGCAGAAGAGATCACCCAAGAAACCTTTTATAGAGCGATAAAGTCGATACATAGATACGATGGAAGCTGTAAAGTATACGTTTGGCTTTGCCAGATTGCTAAGCATGTTTGGTACCAAGAGCTGGACAAGCAGCAGAAGAGGCCCACTGACCTATTAGAAGATCACTCTCTTACGGATTCAAATTTGACAGAATCACAGTTTATTTTGGCTCAGAACAAAATGGACTTATTCAAACAGCTCCATCTGCTCGATCCGAATACGAAAGAAGTATTGTACCTGCGTTTGACCGGAGAATTTAGTTTTCGGGAGATTGGAGAAATTCTCGGCAGAGATGAGTCGTGGGCAAGAGTTACCTTTTACCGAGGGAAACAAAAATTGATGAAAGGAAGATCGTTATGAAATGCGATATGATCCGGGATCTGCTACCTTCCTATATTGAAAAGCTAACTTCTTCGTATAGTAATGAAGAAATCGATAAGCATCTGGAATCATGCGAGGCATGCCGCCAGTTTCATCGAGAAATGACAGGGGACACAGGCCTCTCGATGCCCAAAATTGATAAAGCTGAGGCAGAAAAACTCAATTACTTTAAAAAAGTGAAAAAAATAAACAGAAGGAAAGTCATTATCTCCATCTCGGTGGTCCTTTTACTGGCTGTAGCTTTTATTTGGCTATTCGCCATTGGGACTCGAGTGTCATCTAAGGATGTAGATATCGTTTATAACAAGAACAACGGTCGTCTGGAGGTTCACTTAACTTTAGAGAATGGAAAGGACTTGCTGGTCTCGGGGAAAAGTAAATTTATATACGATGAAAATGACAACGTGATTGGTTATGAAACAAGATACACCCCTAGAGGCTTGTTTCATAACCCTTTTGATGATGTCGGTAACGAGTATATGTTGGGGACACAGATCCGTAACGAACCGAATTATCCACACTCTTTTATTCTAGAATTCAAAGATAAATCAATGACGTTTATTAATGGGGAATTGGTGGAATAAATCAAGGCATTCAAACAAATTTATGCTTTGCTTGCGACCTATCAAAATCGCTTTTTTCTGTTGAATCTTCCATTGCTATAATACGGTGCTTACTTCTGGCGATCATTGCGGCCTGTTGCTGCTACTGAGCCTCTACGTTGTTTACATGCGCTTCATCCAGCTCTTCCACCGTGTTGATTAAGTTCTTCTTGTTGGGACATTATGCACTAGGACTTGGATGCCGAGACATGATGTTTTATTGAGCTGAACCCATTTCCGGTCGGATTGTTGTTATGATAGTATAAAGGAAACAAAATGGTTCGGAGGTGGCGAGATGCGTTGGGAAGAAGTGCAGGAGCGTTTTCCGAAAGAGTGGGTCGTTTTGGAAGCGACAAAGGCACACTCGAAAGAAGGTCACCGTTACATTGAAGAAGTTATCGTCATCGATACGTTTTCGGATTCGACAGAGGCGATGCGACGTTACGGTGAATTGCATCGGGAGCATCCTCATCGTGAATATTGTTTTTTTCATACATCTCGTCCCGAATTAGTTGCGCGGGAACGATATGTGGGAGTTCGGGGGCCTAGATGAACATTGTTCAGGAACATGGACTGCCTTTTGTGAGTGTTACGATTATTTTCAAAGGTAATGAGTTAAAAATGAACAAGGTTCTGTTGGACACAGGATCGGCGAGTACGCTATTCAATGCTGATTTAGTAAGAGAAATCGGTGTAGTTCCAGAAGAGAATGACGTTGTGGATACTATTCGAGGCGTAGGCGGAGTGGAATACGTGTACACTAAGAGTATGGATGCCATTCACTTTGATGATCGGTCTATAGAGCATTTCCAAGTGGAAATTGGAAGTATGGACTACGGCATGGATATTGACGGAATCATTGGCTTTGACTTTATGAAATCGGCAGGACTATTAATTGATACTCAATCCATGTTAGTCAAAGCAGGGGAGCAGCTCTAAACTAAGATAAGCAAGAAACCTTCGCAAACAATTGTTTTCATCACGCGGCGGCGAATTGTGGTTTTGCACAGCTGCGGCTCGTCTCCACCATTACGAGCAGAAAAGCGACCTCATGAGGTCGCTTTTCTGCTCCATCCGACTTATAAAGCCCTTACACTCTCACAACCCCAGAAATCCATTCGGCGGTTAACTCAGGGGATTCAACCGGAAACTGATGACCATACTCAATATTTGTAATATCGAGGTGCTCAAATTGCTTTGGGATGTAGTGGTCTTTGTCCAAAGTTCCCCATAGGATCTTAACCTTACTTTTATCCCATGCCACAGGATTTAATTGAATCGACTTTGATTGAGTTAAGTAAGACATGACCGCAGCGTTGGTTTTGCGGATGCGGGGCGATTTTAAATCACGAGTCACAGAGCGAGCGTAATCCTTCAATAAAGGACTGGATGATAGGAAGCTCTTGGTTTGAAGCAGTTCTTTTTCCAAAAGCGCAGGCTTCATATATTTCAGAATGAAGCTTGTAGCACGTCGAAATTTATATTTAGGTTGGATAGGATGCAGTACGGGCTGCATTAAAATGAGTTGTTTGATCATTGGGGGCAGCCGTTCCATCACTTGAGCTGCAATCAATCCGCCAAATGAATGCCCTACTAATAAAACGGGTCTGTTCAACTCGGCGATCATCGCGATGACGCTCTCTACGTAGCCTTCCAGCACAGAAGGATTATGATGATAAGGGGTGCGCCCAAACCCAGGTAAATCTACGAACCAAGTGTTTAAATCACTTAAAAACCGCGAGATAGGCAAAAGGGTATCCGCACTGCTGAACGTCCCATGCAGAAAAATAATAGGCGGTTCATCGCTATCTTTCTCTAGCAAAATTAAGTTAGCCCTTCTTCGTTGATAAAAATCGTCCGTCCCATTTTGATTTTGGCCTAAATGATTTAATCGGTAATCCAAATCGCTAATGATAAAGGGAAGTGTGGATGGAACGACGGATGATTTCATGCCGTTCTTTTGTTCGATTTCTAATTTGCTGTCGACAGGGAATTCCGACTTAACGAGGAAGCTCATCGATTCTTTAGGAATACCAAGCACTTTACCGGCACCCATTCCAAGCAACGTTTTTAATAACGGAAGAGGAACCTTTGCCTTTCCTAGCGGCTGAGCTGTCTGCAATTCGCGTGCCATGAGTTGGATGAAAGCTCGGATGGATGGACTCTCTTGCTTAGCGTCTAACATATAGTAGGTATTGCTTGTTAATCCTTCTGTATTAACAAGCTTCGAAATAAAAGAAGCTACATGATCTATATGTACCATTGGCAGCCAATAATCGTCTCCGCCTGGAACAAGCGGCATAAGCTTTCGCCTTACAGCATCGACTAAAATGCTGAGGCCGCCAAGCTGTTCCGTTTTCCCCGAGAAAGAGTCCCCGACAATGACGCTAGGATTAACTGTAGATAAAGGAATGCCCACGCTATGGAGAGATTTTCGTATATAAGAGTCCGCTAAAAATTTCATTTTCTCATAGGGCGGCTGATTGTCTAATAAATGATCTAAATCCGATAGTGCATTATGTTCATGATAAGGACTCATAAAGCCTACGACATGGATAAAATGATTTAATCCTTTTGCTGCGTGAATATCCTTTGCTAGCTGAACAAGAGATTTTGCAGGATAAAGAAAAGACTGCTCTGCTTCACTGAGGCTCAGCTCAATATTCATTGGACCGCCCGCGTGAATGATCAGATCCGCTGCAAGTAATTGCTTGTAGCTGGCATCACTTAAACCTAACCGAGGCTGCGTTAGAACGCCTTCAATGGGGTACAATGTTGGACTGTTGATCAGGCACCAACTGATTGATGACGGTACGAAGTCGATTTTCTTGACGTACAAGCGCATAAATCTGATGCTGAGAAGCTAACTCAGCGAGCAGATGTCTACCGATATAACCAGTCCCACCGGTTAGGAAGATATTCATATAAAAAACACTCCTTTATTATTTTATTAGTACTAATCAGTACTAATTCGATTAAAAAAATTACTTTAGCATGGAAGCTAAAGCAGGAAATAAATTTTTGATCAAGTCTTGGTTGTTAGAGGCTTGAGCCAAGAAGAGAGCACCCTCAATAGAGGAGACAATCAACGCAGCTGTTTGTTGAACGGGCAGGTCTGCCTTCAGTTCTTGCCGCGCAATTCCTTGGGCTAAAATCAATTCCACACCTTGCAGCTGGTTTTCAAAAAAACGCTTAATTCTATCTCTAATTTCAACAGCGTCAATAGGCGTCTGTGTGTACAGAGTCAGGAAAGGACAACCGCCAAGGTAATTATTTTGTTCACTATTATCGCTTAAAATGTGGAGCACTGCTTCTAATTTATCCTGAACAGAGAGCTCAGCTTGCGACACAATATGATTAATTCGCTGCTCGTAATGTGCGATCAACTGATTAACAATAGCGAGCAGAAGCTCCTCCTTGCTTTTAAAATAGTAATAAATATTTGTTTTTGAAACTTTGCTATGCGCGACTATGTCGTCCATGCTTGTTGCCAGAAATCCTTTAGTAAGAAACAATGTAAAAGCGGATTGCAGAGCAACATCTTTATTGCTAAGTGTATTTTTTTTCATATTAGTACTATACGGTACTACAAATAGCGAGTCAAGCGTCACTTTCTAAATAAAGAAAAACTCATTTACAAATTTTCTCTGCTACAATGAATGGTAAAGGGCGAGTGTGTTCGAAAGCATTTAATTGTAAATAGTATGCGTGGAATGGGTGGTGAATTCGAATGAGCGATCAATTTTGGCTAGTCGTACAGTATCCGCTGAAAAGTGCAAAAGGCAGCCAACGTGACAACTGGTTAAAGGATAAAGTAATGGAGTACTTGGAGATAGCTCTAGCAGAAGCTAACTTAGGGCATGTCGATGGCTTTGATATGGGGAATTGTATTTCCGACCCGAAGAAGTATGCTCTTAATCTATTTTGTGTCATAACGGAAGAAGAACGGAGTATAGCTTTGGTCAAAAGAGTTTTAAGAGAAAGCAGGCTTGATTATACCCGTATAAAGATAGCTACAATGCCTTATGGAGAAGAAGATGCAACGTATTCGTTGAAATATGCTTATAAAAAGGGTGTTACTGATTTCTCGCTGTAGTTATTGTTGAAGAGGTTATTTATATTTTGCTCGAGAGGAGCAATTATCCATGGATTATGATTGGGGATTTTCATGGAAAGGTTTTTTGGTTGTTGTATTACCTATGATACCTAACCTGCTTTATTTTGCTAATCCAAAGTTAATACCAACAAGAGGGTCTGGAAAAAGTCATAAAGCGTTAGATTTAATTGAACACGGCAGCCAATTTGTCTATATAGCTCTTCTTGTGATTGTACTATCAAAACAAACGATATCTTTCAAAAGCAATTACATCATTGGCATGGCTATATTTTTGATTGCTTATTATGTGTTATGGATTCTATTATTTGCTGGACATACAAATAGACTTGTCCATTTCTGTTTGGCGATTTTCCCAGTTATTTATTTCATATTAGCCGAAATGTGGCTTTATAATTATTTTGCGATAGTACCAACTATTATTTTTGGTGTAGCTCATACTGTCATTACATATAAAGATTTTATATCTGCGAGACCATGAAAAAGCGACCGTATTAGGTCGCTTTTTTGCGTGGATTGAACATCGTAAACAACACCAATCGACAAAATCTTGGTATAACACATTCTAAAATGGTATAATTTTCTTACAAACAACGTGAAGGGAGAAATGAATCATTCAGATGAAAGCTGTAAGAAAGAAACAAAACGCTAAAATTGTCGGTTCTGTTTTTCTTATTATCGTCCTATCCTTTTTTCCTGTAGCCACCTTATTGGAAGCTGCTGAGAGGAAGAAGTCTTCGAAGTCCTGTGGAACAAATTGCACTAGCTATGACATTGTCGTAATCGGAAGCGAGCTTCAAGGCATCCTTCTAGCGAAAGCTGCACGTAAAAATGGCCGTTCCGTTCTCGTTCTTGATCCCCATGAAAAACCTGGCGGAGAATTAATCTTAGGTGAAATGCAATTTCTTGATGAGCCCAACGATAAGAATAATCGCAGCCTTGTGCAAGGAGAAATGAAGCGGCTGTTTGATGGATATAAAGCGGGTAAAATACGCAGTACAGCAGATTTTCAAAAATACTATAATCAACTAATCAAAGGCATTCCCATGCACAATAACATCACGGTTTTAACTGCCTCTTCTGTGCCGCATCAGAAAGAGCAAGTGCTTCAATCGATCACCTATAAATTTAAAAATAGCTCCACGATTCACACGGTAAAATCCAGTTATTTCGTGGAAAATACCGATCATAATGCACTGACTAGCAAACTCAATAACATCCGTCGTATTCCAGGGATGGAAACCTTGAGTGCTATTAAAGATAAGCCGGATTACATGGCTGCAACGTTGATGCTTAAGTTCAGAAATGTGGATTGGAAGAAGCTTCATCAATCTTCTCTTAAAGAGTATCCGCTATCTGATCTTCAGAAAAAATACGGCGCAAACACCTACGTTGATCGGACCATCGCAACCGGATACGGGAAAGTCATGAGTCAATACAAACCTAAGGATTCACAGCTTAACCTGCGAGGAATTAATGCTCTCAATCAAAAGAAAGGCCAAGTCATCATTAACGCTCTGCTTATTTATGATGTCGATCCTTCCAATGAGGCCTCCGTCAGGAAAGCGATTCAAAAGGCTAAAGAAGAAGCACCGTACATACTCCAGTTTCTGCGTGAAAAATTGCCCGGCTTCGAGAAAGCCGAGTTAAACGGTTATCCCGACTATCTATACATCCGCGATTATAATCGTTTTGAAACGGACTATATTCTTCATGAGTCGGATCTTAAAAGCAGTCGAATGTTCTGGGATAATGTCAGCATCGGCGGTTATGCATTGGATTTGCAAGGCACAAAACAGATTCCGAACGGTATCGGGTTCGGATTTCCGGATCGTTACGGAATGCCGCTGCGCTCCTTCATGTTGAAGGGATACGAGAATGTAATAGTTATAGGCAAAAACGTCGGCGCCACGATTAAAGCCTATGGAAGTGCTCGTATTATGGCGAACAATGGCCTAGCAGCAGAGACGATCGGCATTATTCTGGGGAAAGAGTTTAATAACCGTAGACTTAAACAATTGACGCAAGAGGATTTCACTCGAATTCATAAGTACTTGAAGAAGGAATATAAAATTAGTGTATAAAGAAAAAGCCCGACCTCCCACGGTCGGGCTTTGGTTATGTCTGAGAAAGTAGACATGCGTACTAATTATTAGAAAGGTACAGCGACAATAAAAACAAACCATTTATGAGGATCAAAATGGCGAAGATCAGCCCGGTTTTATTTCTTTTTATAAAATCCATTCGAACACCTCGGGAGCGTGTATTTACTATCTATAATTATCTCGCTTATAACCTCGTTTTTCCACCCTTTTTTTAGAAAAAAGAGTAGGCATGCTCAATTCTTGTATCGGCAAAAAGCAGCCGGATGATTATCTTTTTCGACAAAACCACCCGCAAGACAGCTGTTTTAACACGAGAAATGACGACAGCATGCCTAATAGTTTCTTGATTTATAGAAATTTGTAATTGGGTTGGCAAATGATATAAAATTAGAGTAGCGGCTGTCCCGCTTATGTCTTCGGTATGGGGCTGCTGGTCCTATATTGTTTTTGCGTAAAGAAGAGGATTATTTCAGATTTTGTAGAATTATAGTAGAGACTTCATTTTTTTGGAACCTGCTTGTCGAATGAGCGTATTAGTGGTTAAATCGTTTGTCATCACAACGAAAATTGTAAATGCAACGATTATGGAAAGGGGGTGCAAATCGAATGGCTATCTCTCTCGTTAAAGGTCAGAAGGTTGACCTTACAAAGGGAAATGCTGGTCTAAGCAAAGTAATCGTCGGCTTAGGTTGGGACCCTGCAGCGGTAAAGAGCGGATTTTTCGGCATGAAGAAAGCGGCGAACATTGACTGTGACGCTTCGGCATTGCTGCTTGATGCAAATGGCAGGCTAAGCGGGCAGGAAAATCTCGTTTGTTTCTATAATAAGCAGAGCCGTGACGGATCGGTCTTCCATACGGGCGACAATATTACGGGTGAAGGCGATGGCGATGATGAACAAATTATCGTACAGCTTGACCGTGTTCCGGCTTACATACATAGAATTCTTGTCGTGGTCAACATTTATGAATGTGAATCCAGACGTCAGGATTTCGGTATGATTAAATCCGCGTTTATCCGCATCGTTAACCCGGTTAACGGTCAAGAACTGATTCGGTTTAATTTGACGGACAATTATGCAGGCAAGACAGCGCTGATTGTTGGCGAGCTTTACAGGAACAATGAAGAATGGAAGTTTAACGCAATCGGTGAAGGCACTCATGCTGCCCATATCGATATTCTTGCTCGTCAATACCAATAATTCCATTGAGAAAAGAGGGCATTTCAAATGGCAATTAACTTATCTAAAGGACAGAAAGTCGATCTTACGAAAACAAACCCGGGTCTTACTAAAATTACGGTTGGTCTAGGCTGGGATACGAATAAATATGACGGCGGCAATGACTTTGACCTTGATGCTTCTGTATTTTGCTTGAACGCCCAAGGTAAAGTAGGTTCTGATACGGACTTCATCTTCTATAACAATCCAAAGAACAGCAACGGTTCCGTAGTTCATACAGGCGACAACCGCACAGGCGAGGGCGATGGGGATGACGAGCAAGTAAAAGTTGACCTTGCGGCCGTTCCTGCGGATACGGATAAAATCGCATTCAGCATTACGATCCATGATGCGCAAGCACGCAGCCAAAATTTCGGACAAGTTTCCAACGCTTTCGTTCGCATTATTGACGAGCAAAGCGGAGCAGAGCTTATCCGTTATGATCTGGGTGAGGACTTCTCGATTGAAACTGCAGTTGTCGTAGGCGAGCTTTACCGTCATTCCGGCGAGTGGAAGTTCAGCGCAGTCGGCAGCGGCTTCCAGGATGGTCTTGGCGGATTGGCGCGCAACTTCGGTCTTGCTACAAATTAATTATCGACAATTACCCGTAAAGGGTCGCCGATGGCGGCCCTTTTTTTGAAAGAGTTATAACAGATTGGCGCTTCAAAAAAATAGTTATCAAAACTGGTTTGCTGGGCTCTGCAGTTACCGTTCAGACCTGGCAGGCGCTAAGGAGGAGTAACACAATGTCGATTAATCTCTCAAAGGGACAACGGATTGATCTTACGAAAACAAACCCCGGACTTACGAAGATTGTATTAGGTCTCGGTTGGGATACAAATAAATATTCGGGCGGAGGCGAAATCGACCTCGATGCCAGCGCATTTCTGCTGCATCAGGACGGCAAAGCCAAAGACGAGAAGGATTTTGTTTTCTACAACGCTTTGATCGCTTATAACGGAGCGGTTGAGCATACGGGCGATAACCGCACGGGAGAAGGCGACGGGGACGACGAACAAATTAAAATCGATTTTTCGAAGGTTCCCGCTCATATCCAACGAATCGGGGTTACGGTTACGATTCATGATTCGGAGTCTAAGCACCAGAATTTTGGACAAATATCGAATGCTTTTGTCCGCCTAGTAGACGAGCCTACAGGCAGAGAAATTCTCCGTTATGATCTTGGGGAAGAGTTTTCGATTGAGACAGCGATTGTATTTTGCGAGCTTTACCGTCAGGGATCGGACTGGAAGTTCCAAGCTATAGGCTCGGGCTTCTCCGGCGGGCTTGCCGCGCTTTGCCGAAATTACGGATTAACCGTGTAATACAGCGGATGTTTAGGGCGGTAGTTGGCTTTCAGCCGCCCTAAACTAATTTATAGAAGGGCGGTTCACGCATGGTGCTTGCATTGATGAAAGGCCAGAAGGCGGATATTACGAAAAACAATCCATCCATTAGTAATCTTGTTATCGGCATGGGATGGAGCAGTGGAGCGGGCATTGATGTTGATTTTTCAGCCTTTCTATTACGTTCGAACGGCAAAGTCGCCGGGGACTCGGATTTGATCTTTTATAGCAACCCGAGAGATACCAGCGGAGCGATTGCGCTAGTAGGAGAGAATAAACGGAATTTGGCAGGAAGAGTAGACCAGGAACAAGTGGCCATTCGTATTCGCGAGGTGCCGCAAGCGATTGATCGTATCTCTTTTACACTTACCATTTATGAAGGCGAAGCGAGGAGACAAAGTTTTTCTAGCGTGAATGGCGCTTATATTCGCGTTGTTGACGAAACCACAGGCCGTGAGATATTGCGGTATGATCTCGAAAAAAACTTCTCTATCGAAACAGCGATTGTCGTAGGAGATTTATATAGATATAATGGCGAATGGAAATTCAACGCCATTGGATCAGGCTATTCCGGCGGGCTTGCTGCGCTGTGCAATAGCTTTGGCATCGAAGTGAAGGCCGATGCGCCAACTCCGCCGCCTGCACCTGTAAATACCCCGATTATTCCGCCTAAACCGCCTGAGCCTATTATAACGCCGCCAAAAGCAGCACCTGTAAACCTCAGCAAAATTTCCCTTACCAAGCGGGGAGACGTCATCAACTTAGAGAAGGGGACTGGAGCACTCGGCGAAATTGTGGTGAACTTGAATTGGAACCAAAAGCAACGTTCTACCGGATTTTTTGGCCGTTCAAGCGCTGGCGTTGATCTCGATGTCGGCTGTCTCTACGAATTGAAGAATGGGATGAAGGGTGCAATACAAGCCCTTGGCAGCAGCTTCGGCGACTTCTCAAGAGCGCCGTACGTTTCGCTGGATGGGGATGATCGCACGGGTTCGGTTAAAACGGGCGAGAATCTGCGCATAAACGGCAACAAAGTGTCGGAAATTAAGAGAATTGTTATTTATGCGTATATCTATGAAGGAGCAACCAATTGGGCGGAAGCAGCAGGCGTTGTGACGATTAAGCAAACTGGCGGACCGGACATTGAAGTTCGCATGGACGAGCATAACAATCACAAAGGAATGTGCGCAATTGCCATGGTTGAGAATGTAAATGATCAAACCTTTAGTATTCAGCGGCTTGTGCAATATTTCTCAGGGCATCGGGAGCTCGATGAGGCTTATCGCTGGGGTCTGCACTGGGTGCAAGGAAGCAAATGATGCATATTGCGGAGGTTATCATAGATGGTTGATTTTTTTCATAACGTCATAGCCAATTTCGGCAACTTTTTTCACTGGGACAACTTGTCAGAAGTTTTTACGAACCCTACCAACTGGGGCATCATTGCAACGCTCGTCTTGTTAGAAGGCTTGCTATCGGCCGATAATGCGCTCGTTTTAGCGGTAATGGTTAAACATTTGCCGAAGGAGCAGCAGAAGCGCGCATTGTTCTACGGGATTATTGGAGCCTATATTTTCCGATTTATAGCCATCGGTGTGGGTGTTTATCTTGTTCAGATTACGTGGATTAAAGTAGCCGGCGGTTTATATTTGCTATGGATCGCTTTAAGCCATCTCTTCCATCTCGAATTCAAGCTGGCCCGTGTTGGCAATATTCCTTTGATTCCTTACATTGGCAAGAAGGGCAGCGACGAAGAAAAGGAAGTCCAAAACAAAGGCTATGGCTTCTGGCGTACGGTGCTCGCTGTTGAAATTATGGATATTGCGTTCAGTATCGATAGCGTTCTAGCCGCATTTGGCGTGAGCGAAGAGGTATGGGTGTTGTTCCTCGGCGGTATTCTCGGCGTTCTTATGATGCGCGGCATTGCCCAAGTATTCCTCAAGCTGATCGATAGATTTCCAGAGCTTGAGAAGGCAGCTTTTATTCTCATCATTATTATCGGTTTGAAAATGATCGCTGGTGCGTACGGCTTCGAAGTTCCGCACAGCTTGTTCTTCGGTTTAATTATCGCGGTATTTGGAGGCACGCTTATTTATAGCGCTGCGCGTAAAAAGAAGGATCTCGAAGGCCGCGTAATTGACAAATAAGATTTCAATTTGAAATATCCCTCAATGAGTCACGAGGGATATTTTTTCACTCTCAGCTTGCGGTGCATCATTTTTAGGAGGGATAACTTTGAGGTATTTTAACTATCTTACCAATGAAGAAGAGCAGAATTTCTTTTATTCCCTTCCGACTCAGTTCAATAATTATGCTGACAAAGAAATTATTGCTCACGCGGTTGGTGCTGCGCTTTATATGCCGGCAACCAAGGATAACATAGCAGATGATTTGGTAGCCGTAAAACACGAAGGACTCGTGTCTATGGTGATAGACCTTGAAGATGCAGTAGGCGATAACCAGCTGGAGTATGCAGAAGCAACATTGAAAGCAACACTCTTAAAGATTGGTCACTACACTGCGACTGGATTGCTGCGTTCCGACGATATCCCGCTTATTTTTATCAGAGTTCGCTCCTTCGGGCAATTAAAGCGGATACTCTCTTTTTTCGAAGAAGAAATCAGTTTTGTAACCGGCATTGTTTTCCCTAAATTCAATGTGGAAACGGGCAGAGAGTATTTGAGACTGCTGGCGGATTACAACAAAGGCAAAGCTCCGAACGGTCCAATCCTGTACGGCATGCCTATTTTGGAGAGCGCTGATGTTATTTACCGCGAGAAGAGACAGGAGACGCTGCAGGGCATTTCCGCACTGCTGAATGAATATAAGGAATACGTGCTGAATGTACGAATTGGAGCTACAGACTTTTCAAGTTTATTTGGGCTTCGCAGAAGTCCTGATCATACCATCTATGATATAGGCGTAATACGAGATTGCATTGCGGATATTGTAAATGTATTTGGCCGAATGGACAATCAATATGTGATATCGGGTCCGGTGTGGGAATATTTCAAAAGTGATCGCGTATTTAAGCCGCAGCTTCGGCAAACGCCTTTTGAGGAAAGCATGGGGCGGCATGGCCGAATTCTACGGATGGATTATATCAATAAATATGTAGACGGACTTATTCGCGAGGTAGCCATGGACAAAGAAAATGGCCTTCTCGGAAAAACGATTATTCACCCAACCCATATCAAGCCGGTGCAGTCGATGTTTGTCGTCACGCATGAGGAGTATATGGATGCTCTGCACATTATTGAGAACGGACAAGGCGATTTGGGCGTGATGAAGAGCCGCTATTCCAACAAGATGAATGAATTCAAGCCGCATATGACTTGGGCCAGAAAAATAATGATCAGATCAAACATATACGGGGTGCTCAATGAAAACCAGAACTTCACCTGCCTTCTTGCAGCAGAACGAGAATCAGCAATCGTTTAATATTATTGGAGATTTAGAGGTTACGATAAAAGTGACGGGAAATGTATTCGATCTTCCGTTGGAGCGGCTGTTTCAGATGGCGGCAAGGATCAATAAGAAACGGGGCTTCTTATTCGTTAGTAAAGTGCTCGGCAAGCATATTCCGGTAAGGCCTCATATTTCTCTATTATCAGGTGCCGCGCTCGGTTTATTGTATCAGCAGTTCAGAGGGGAGCAGCTTCCCGTTCCGCTTGAGCAGCTGCTGCAGGCATTCGAGGAGCCCAATTCCGCAGCTGCTATCTATGAACAGTTGAAGAGCAACAAAATGAGATTGGATGAAAAAACGCTCTTTATTGGATTTGCCGAAACGGCTACAGCTCTTGGCCACAGCATGTTTGATATGTTCGACGGACAAGCATCCTATTTGCATACGACGCGGGAGAGTATTGCGTATATGACCTCCTGCATCGATTTTGAAGAAGAGCATTCGCATGCGACGACACATCGTTGCTATGCCGCAGACCCCTCTTTGTTTGAACAAGCGCAAACCATTATTTTGGTAGATGACGAAATGACTACCGGAAAAACGACCATTAATATCATTCGTGATCTGAACGCTCGGTATGGCAGGAAAAGCTATGTGGTTGCCAGTCTGTTGGACTGGAGATCAACAGAGCATATTCAGCGCTTCACCGATTTGGAGCGGGAGCTCGGTATAAGTATTAGCTGCTTATCGCTCATATCTGGGCAGATCGAGGTAAAAGGAACTCCTGTGGAAAGCTCAGATGATTTGATTGAACAGCGCAAGTTGAAGGAAGAGACCACAATTGACTTCCTTTATGTCAATCATTGCTTTGAGGGCTTGGCGGCTAAGGGGGATGAAGTTTCTTATTTGCTGAACACCGGCCGTTTTGGTCTATCGGCAGAGGGCAGTTTGGCGCTGGATGCAGAAGTAGATCGCGCTGCGGCTTTCTTGAACAGGCATAGAAAGGGAACAAACGCGCTATGTATGGGCACGGGCGAGTTTATGTATATTCCGATGCGGGTAGCAGCGAAGCTTGGCTCAGATACTTGGTATCAGTCGAGTACACGCAGCCCAATCCATCCGCATGCCGGTTCGGATTATGCTGTTCATTCGGCATTCCGCTTTACCTCTCCTGAGCATGCGGATGTGACGAATTTCATGTATAACATTCCGCAAGGCTATTACGATGAAATGTTTATTTTCTTGGAACGAGAGGTTGCGGCGAGTCAATTAGAGGAGCTTAGAGACGTCCTCAACAGTTTAGGCATCCCTCATGTCCATATTGTCTATTTCAGTCGTAAGCGGCTGAAAGCTCCTGTCCCGATCGGCAGCTATGATCCGGATGACGTTACTTTCCTGCTTAAGGATTTGAGCCATGTTTCGCTGGAGCAGCGCACGGAGGATAGAGAAGCGGCGATGCAGACCGGAGGCCATTACTCTGAAAGCTTGCCGATCGAGTACCAGCCAACGGATGAATATATCCGGCTCTTTGAACTGGCGTTGAAGGATTCGGCGGTCCGAATAGCGAGAGCTGTTGGCACCGTATCAGAAATGATCATCAAGAAGCATGGATTTGATGTTGTGCTGGCATCGCTAGCCCGAGGCGGTACGCCTATCGGAGTTCTGATCAAACGCTATATTAAGCAAATGTACGGTGTCAATCTTCCGCATTACAGCCTCTCGATTATAAGAGGCAAAGGGATCGACGAGAATGCATTACTGTACATGAATGAGAATCATCCCGGTAAGGCGGTACAGTTCGTGGACGGCTGGACAGGCAAGGGTGCTATCCGTAAGGTTCTGATTGCTGCTTGTGAGCGTATGAACGAAAAATACGGTATCCAGTTGAATGATGAGCTGGCTGTGCTGGCGGACCCAGGCTATTGCGCGAACACATTCGGCACAAGAGAAGATTTTCTTATTCCAAGCGCCTGTCTGAACTCTACGGTTTCAGGTCTGATTAGCCGCACCGTTTTGCGTGACGATCTGATTGGTCCAGATGATTTTCATGGCGCCAAATATTATAAGGATTGGGAATCATCCGATTTATCCCGTGTTTTTGTAGACAGCATAGCTGCTTATTTCGATCAGTCGGCGATTGAAGCAAAGGAAGAAGCCTTTCAAATGCAAGCGCATCCTGAGCAAACGGAAGTCACTTGGCAGGGTATGCGGGATATCGCTCGTATCCAAAACGATTTTGGCATAACCAACGTTAACTTTGTAAAGCCGGGCGTCGGAGAGACGACCAGAGTCCTTCTGCGCAGAGTGCCTTGGAAAATCCTCGTAGATCGCTTGGATAATCCAAATCTGAAGCATATTCTTCTGCTTGCGCAGGAACGCGGCGTGCCTGTCGAACCCTATCCGGATATGACCTATTCATGCTGCGGAATCATTAAAGCATTGAAGGGGGACGCAGAATGATTTTTGCAAGCGATCTGGATCAAACCCTTATTTATTCTGCTAGATCCAAGGGTGAGGCTGTCATTGAGGACATGGTTCCGGTGGAACTTTATGAGGGCAGGTATATTTCCTATATGACCAAGCCTGCTGTCGAGAAGCTGAAGGAGCTGGCGGGTGTTGCTCGTTTTGTGCCTGTGACGACCCGAATTCCCGAGCAGTATAACCGGATATTTGGAATCAGGGAACTGTTTCAACCGGAGTATGTGATCGTGAGCAACGGCGGAACCATTCTGGTCAACGGCCAAGTAGATTACGAATGGAATAGCCATGTACGCGATGCGGTTAAACGAAATTGTGCCGAGCATACGGAAATTGCCAGCCTGTTTGCGAAAATTGCCAGCGATCATTGGGTGAAATCAAACGATCTCTGCGATGAGCTGTTTTATTCCATTAGGGTGGAGCGGGACAATCTGCCGCTGGAGGCGCTTGAAGAGCTGCGCACGGAGCTGGCCGCACACGGATGGAGCTATTCGCTGCAAGGTCGCAAAATCTATTTGGTGCCGGAGAGAGTAAGCAAAGGGGCGGCCATCCAATATGTGAAAGAGAAGCTTGGCGCAAGCTTTGTCTATGCCGCTGGCGACAGCTTGCTGGATGAAAGTCTGCTGATGGCTGCTGATTTTGCGCTATCGCCCGCTCATGGTGAATTAGGGCGAACATATGATACGCATCCTCATATCCAATTTACAGAAGCGAGAGGCGCGTATGCGTCGGATGAGCTGTTGGACACCGTCCTGGAGCATACTCGCAGAGCTTAAGTGAAAGTACCAAGCACTACATTATTCTAAATGATAGGGAGAAGGTAACTGACATGACACGCGTATATATGAATCGGTGGTTTTCGGTAGCTTATCACTACATTAATATGATTCGAAACAACCCGGATGGCGAAGCATTTGAATTTTTCGGCACTCATCCTGACATCAATCACATGTCCTTGCTGGCGTCGGACCATATTGGCACCGAACCAGCCGTATTTGGACGGGAGTATGTAGATTTCTGCATCGAGTTTTGCAAGGAGAATCGAATCGATATTTTTATTCCGCGCCTGCATATGGAGGAAATATCTCGGTACGTGCATTTGTTTGACGAGATTGGCACGAAGGTGATGGTTTGCCGCGATATCGAGCTGCTCGATGCGATGATTGAGAAGGATAAATTTTACGAGGCAGTACGGGATAAAGAACTGGTTGCCATTCCTGATTACCGTGTGGTTCATACGGCTGAACAATTCAAAGAAGCATACGAGGAGCTTGTGGCAGCGGGACATAAGGTTTGCTTTAAACCGACAAAGTCGGAGGGAGGCATGGGCTTCCGCATTATCGACAATGAACGTGATCCGCTTCGGGACATTTACGGCTATGTGACATTGAGCACGACTTTTGAACAGGCTTATCAGACTTTGTCTATGACGGAGCAATTCGAGCCGCTGATGGTGATGGAGCTTCTGGAGGGGACAGAATACAGCATCGATTGTGTAGCTACCGCTGAGGGTGAACTGCTCACCGCAATTCCTCGCCGCAAATCGACGGGGCGCACCTATCTGCTCGAGGAATCGCCGGAGCTGCTGGATATTGCCTCAAAAATTGCTGTAGCGCTGCGTATTCCTTATGCTTTCAATATTCAAGTTCGTTATTCGAACGGCATTCCAAAATTGCTGGAAATCAACCCGCGCATGTCCGGCGGTCTCTATATCACCTGCCTATCCGGTGTGAATATGCCTTATTTGGCTGTTCAAGCGCTTCAGGGTAAACAGCTTACTCCGCCTGTTCCCCAGTTCGGTATCCAAGCGGGTTATGTGGAACAGCCATTAATTATGAAGCAATAGCTGATTAGCGCATGTTTATCGGGGTGTGCTAGCCACGCGCAAACTATACAGATCATGTAGAAAAAGAAGGCGACGCGAGTCCCTTCTTTTTCTTTTTTGAAGGAGAAATTTGCGGAAAAGGAGAGAGCAGCGAAGAACCCTCTGACCCGCAGCGCTTCGCCTCAGTTCAAGTCAAGCACTGATTTCGGTTTTTAGCCGATGGCGTTGTCTAATAATAGCGAGAAATGGTGTTGTCTGTATTTTTGTTGTTTTAAAAATTGACTTACGCATACCAAAAACGAGATAATTGGAATAGAGAAACTAGCATAAATATCAGGATTAGCAAGCTTATAACGGAGGTGCAGCATTGAATAATATGAAAAAAAGCTTAGGCATAGCGACTGTCAGTTATGTAGCAGCGCTAATCGTTTATTGGGTTTCATCTCCCTATATCGCGATTGCCATACCTGCGGTTGGTTTGCTTATTGCACTCTCAATAAAGCAGCGCGGCAGGCGGGAGATTCATCCTGACGCCATTGAGCCACAGCAGCAGCGAACAGATCATGTGCCCACGCAATCATCAACAGGGCTGCCTTCAGCACAAGGCTCGGCGGCACAAGTTGAAGCTTCAGCTGCACCCCATCCGACGATTCAGGATCCCGAGCTTGCATCTGCGTTAGAATATATTGGCATTATTGAGGATATGGTGTTGCTCGAAGGCGAGAAGAACAATCTGGACGATGAAATCGTTCAAAAAACGCTGGCCTTGCTTTCCCGCCTTAACCGGATCATTCCGGATTTAGTGGCATTGGGCGATGAAAGCATCAACTATAATATCGTACGTTTAGTAAGAAAAGATCTAAATTCGACCATTAATCCTTTTATCAGGCTGAGCGGCGAGGCGAAGAGCAAGAACAGGAGGATTTTGCTCGACGGCATTAAGGATATTAATTCCAAGCTTACTTTCTATACGCAGACCATTGAGCAGAAGGACCTTATGGAGCTGCACACGAAAGCAGAATTAATCCAACAGCGTTATCGTCTGACTGATTAAAGCTGCCGTCAGGCAAATGAACTAGTTATCACATAAAAAACTCATATATCATGTTATCAACCATCGAAAGGGGAAATGAACCATGTCACAACAGCTCGTACAGATTAAAAACGAAGATCTTCAGAAGCTGGAGCAAGAAGTACAAAGCACGATGCAGAAGGTAGCGACTACAGATGCAATGAATCTGGACACGCTGATGGATGAGATTACGAGAAAAGGACAAAAGACGCTGGAGCGCTCTGGGCAGACGCTTACCATGCTAGAGAGACCTCTGGCCGATCTTATGTCCGGTAAACGCTCCGAAGTCGCAACCAATATGCTTAAGCTGCGCAGCGAGGTTGAGGATTTGAGCAGAAGCAAGCAATTGACGCTCGTGCAGAAGCTGATGCGGAAAGCGCCGATGAAAAACTACATTTATAAATATCAATCGGCGAAAACGAACGTACAGGTTATCGTAAAATCGCTGCGTGACGGCCGTGATAATCTGGAAGAGAATGTTATACACATGCGTAACTTAAAGCGCAGCAGCTTGGATAATGTTTATGATTTGCAGCTGCTCGTTGAATATGGCAATCGTCTCAAAAAATTGTTCGAGGACGAGATTGCAAAGCCCGAGAATGATTACCGAAAAACGTATTTAGAGCGTGGCCTTCGGAAGGTCGTAACCAAGCTTCAAACGAATACCGAAATGATTATGCTCTATCAACAGGCGATTGCAGCAACCGATATTATTAATGACACCAATGACAAGCTGATGGATGCGCTGGACAGCTCCATTGACAAGACACAGCATCTGATGTCGGTTTCGGTCTTGATTGCGAGTGCGATTGATGATCAGATGAAAGCGATTGATGCCGTGAATTCAACGAACGAGATGCTGGGCAATCAATTCGCCGAGAATGCGCGTTTGCTGAATGAAACGAGCGATAAGGCCAATCAAGCTTTGACCAAGCCGGCGATGAGCATGGAGCTGGTTGAACGGGCAATGTCGGATTTGTTCTCGGCAATGGACAAATACGAGAACTCAAACCGTCAAATTATTCAAACCGTTTCGCAACAGACGGAGAAAATGACGCAGATCAATCAGCAGGTTGGCCAGCGCTTGGGCATCCAAGCGGGCTCTGGAGCGGCTGCGGCTGAGCTTCCGAGAGCGGCAGCCAGAGGCTTTTTAGAGTAATTATTTATACCGCTTCTTTAGAAATGGACGAGCCCTGAAGGGCTCGTTTTTTTTGTGCTCTGGGTGTGTCAAAACATAAGGAAAAGCGAGGATATTGCTCATAAAATGCTCATAAAAGCAAACCAGGCGGCATAGCCTTAAAGAAAAAAGAGGTGATCAGGCTATGATAAGCGGAATTGTCCTTGCAGCGCTGCTCGTCATTTTAATTGTCGTTGCCAGTTCTGAAAGAGCAGAAGCCATCCTGGATCCACCGAACGTTTTTGGAAGAGACTAGTTGTGATTGCCTCTGATTTGGTATAATTGAATTACATTATACTAGCTGATCGGAGGTAATCATTTGGAGTTTACCTATGAAATCATTTCAGAGTCCAATATTAACATTCGCTATGTATATGGCGGAGAATGGTTTACTTTCGATCTGTTCTATCGCGACCAGCAATGGGTCCTCCATCCCTTCGATGCCTCCCTTATTCGCAACAGAGATATGAGCAGGCTGGTCATTGCCGATCTGCTTCAGCATCGGCCGTTTCAGGTGATGCTGGCGAAAGAGGGAATTATCCTATCGGAGCTGAGTACCTCGATTTCGCTTGCACAACAGGAAGTCGAATATGAGGAGCTGCCGCATCCGCGGTTGGACCGCCGCTCGGGACGCTTATGGGATGATGAGCCGTTCCCTCCGGCTCCATCTATAGATATTGATCGGCTGATTCAAGAGAATGAACTGGAAGATTTGATTCGAATCGAGATTGAACTCATAGAAACGCGTCAACAGGTGTACAATCAAATTTTACACCGGATGTTCATGGCTGAACTGGGGCCAGCTGATCCGGAGTTTCAGAAGATACAGCAGATCGTCAAGTTCTACGGAGAAGCGAAAACAAAACTACTTGGCATCGGATAAAGGCGCCAAGGTTTGATTTAGAATAGGATGTATTTCACGAAAAGAAAAGAACCTCCAATGCCCAGTTTTCTGCGGCTTTGGAGGTTCTTTAGCTTTGCTTTATTATAGGTTGAACTCGCCTGGGTTAAGACCCAATGTGTTGCAGATGTCGCGAACAGCAGCCTGCTCCTGCAAATCGAAATCACCGTCTGCTGCGCCAATGGCACTGCACACGCCGACGATTACGCGGCCGATTTCCGGTTTACTGCGAAATTTGGCAATTGCCTTCAACGCTTCTTGCTTACCGATCATGCCGTCAAATTCGATGTTGCCTACGTAATGATTAAAGCGGTTAATGACGTCGCTCATTTCAAATACTTTTAGCTCTTCGCTGCGGCTGATATAGCCGGCCATTTTTTGTTTCTCAGCAGAGTCGATGGAACCGTCGGCGCCTGCTACGATTGCGCAGCCTGCAACGACCGCATCCAGAAAGTCTTTATTTTTAAATTTCTTCACCTGATCGTTTAGTCCTTGCTTGGTGCTTTGCAGCCATGTGGAAAATGAGCTCATTTCTAGCAACCTCCTAATTAATCATTATAATGCTATAACTCTATTGTAGTTTCTTCTGGTACCAATTAGCAAATTTTGCTGAAGTCTGTCTGTTTTTGTTGAACAAAACCGAAACAGCGTTTGACTGCAAGTAAGGGGAAGCTTGACACCACAAGCACAGCATTTTATAGTAAGTATAAGACTAACTACTATGAGGTCCTTATGGAAGATATCTATAAAGAGCTGCAAAAGCTCGGTTTTTCTCAATACGAATGCAAAGCCTACATCAGCTTGTTGAAGAACTCTCCAATTACAGGCTACGAAATCAGCAAACGCTCCGGCGTACCGCGTTCCATGATTTATGAAGTGATCGGCAAGCTGCTCGACAAAGGGGCGGTTCATACCGTACCTTCAGAGCCGGTCACGTATGCGCCGTTGCCGGCTAAGGACTTGATCGGGAGACTGCGCAGCAACTTTGAGCAATCTTTTGATTACTTAGAGAAGAAGCTGAGCGCACTGGAAAGCGAGCAAGAAGTGGATGTTATCAGGCGAATCAGCAGCGACGAGCACGTGCTGATGGAAATCAACGAGATGATCGAGGGAGCCAAGGAAGAGCTCTGGTTATCCGTTTGGGAGCCGCAGGTTGGGTTTATCAAGGAGCGGATAGATCGTCGTGTGAACGAAGGCATTTCTGTTTTTTCTGTGCTGTTCGGAAAAGCAGAAACGCAGGTGGGGATCACCTATCATCACGATTATATGGCTCCAGAAGTGGCGGAGGAGCGATTGGGCGGTCATCTGACCATCGTGGCGCGGGATAAAGAAGAAGTGTTGATCGCAAACTTCGGACCCAATCAAGTTGCTTGGGCCGTCAAAACCCAGGACCCGGCGCTTGTCCTCGTAGCCATCGAATACATTCGCCATGACATTATGTTTGCCGAGGTAACCAAGGTGCTTGGGCCAGAAAAGGTAGAAGCGCTTTGGAGAAACAAACCGGATCTCTATCAAGTGGTAACAGGAAAACGGTTCATGTAGCGTGAACCGTATTTTCTTTCTTATTTTCATAGTCGTTATACATCTAACATCTATATAGAAAAAGTGGAGAAGAGGAAAGAGAGTGAGTCAAGAAGGGCTACAGGCAACATCATCTGCGACTCCAAGAGACGAAGGCAGCTTTTTGCAGGGCGTGAAGGATTGTATTCCAACGTTGCTGGGGTATTTAAGCATTGGTTTCGCAGCGGGTGTTTTGGAAAAGACGGCGGGTCTCAGCATTATGGAGATTATCCTTCTGAGTGTATTGCTGTATGCAGGCTCTGGGCAGTTTATTTTTGCCGGAATGATTGTCGCAGGGAGTTCGGCAACGGCGATTATGGTTACGATATTTTTTGTGAATTTACGGCATATTTTGCTCAGTGCGGCACTGTCACCCTATTTTCGCCACCTTACCCCGTTTAAAAATATGCTGATAGGCTCGCTTTTGACGGATGAAACCTTTGGCGTTGCCATTAATGAAGCAGCAAGAAAAAAACAAATCCATGAAAAATGGATGCACGGCTTGAATCTGACCGCGTACCTCAATTGGATTGTCGCCAATATTGCAGGCGCCTATTTTGGACAATGGATTTCAGAGCCTGAGAAGTTCGGACTGGATTTTGCGCTGGCTGCTATGTTTATCGGTCTGTTAATTCTGGCGATTGTCAGTCGTAAAAAGGTGAAAATCGATGTTATTGTAGCGGTATGTGCGATAGTTATTGCAGTAGGCATAGCGGTTATTTACCCGGGGCATGTGGGGGTTATTGTGGCTACGGTAGTCGCTGCTACGATTGGGATGGTGATTGATAAATGGAAGTAAGATGGGATGTCTTTTTGATGATTGTCGGAGCTGCCTTGCTGACATTTCTGCCTCGGGTAGTGCCTCTTATCGTTTTGAGCCGGATGGAACTTCCGGAGTGGGCCATTCGCTGGCTGGACTATGTGCCGATATCTGTAATGGCGGCATTGGTCGGACAGGAGCTATTCGTGCAGAAAGGGCAGTTTTCCCTGTTAAACAATATCGAGCTACTGGCAGCGATCCCCACGGTTCTCGTCGCGATTAAAACAAAAAGCTTGCTCGGAACAGTGATTACAGGTATGATTTCGATCATGGCTTTACGGTACTTCATTTAATAAGGAGAATGTCGTCGACGGTCTCCCCTAAGGAATCAGGCTTAATGGCGATCGGAAGAACCCTCTGACCCGTAGCGCTCCCTCTCACTTCAAGTCATGCACTGATTTCGGTTTTGAGCCGAGAAAATCAAGAATATGCTGATTAAATAGCTGCGGCTCCTCAATAAAAGGAAGATGTCCGCAGCCTTGCATCATCGTCTTGAAGGATCGGTTCATTTTCGCATGCAAGGACTCTGCTGTTGTTATGTTAAACGGATGATCTTGATCCGAGATAATAGTAAGGATTGGGATGTTAATCTCTTGGAGTCGGTTGAAGGCATAAGGTTTAATAACGGTAGAGAGATTTGGAGAGAAGCGACAGAAGTTGCTGCTGTTTCGAACATTATGGAGCACTTTATTACGAGCCTCATCTTTTCCTGCGGAAGGAAAAAAGTATTGCCAGAACGGATTCGCAATGAATGCTTCAATCGCTTTTTCGCGACCCTTCAGACGGGTATTAATAAAATTCCTAATTCCCTCCCACATCATTTTCATAGGATAAGAACGGCCATTGATCGAGGGGGAAACTAGAATAAGAGCGTTAACCAGCCCGGGATAAGCGAGAGTGAAGTTCACGGCAACGCTGCCGCCCAGCGATGAACCAACTAAAGTAACGTTTTGCAGCTTCAAGGAATCAACCAAAGCTTTTAAATCATCGACATTGGAGAAGGGAGCGGTTGGCGTACTGGAAAGGCCGTATCCTCGTAAATCATAGCGAATGACTTTATACTGTGCGGCAAGAGAGTCAACCTGCTCATTCCAGATTTGATGATCATTGAAATTTCCATGAATCAGAATAAGAGGATCGCCACTTCCTGAAACGGTATAAAAAATTCGTCCGCCTGATACGTCAATATAATCCTGAATCATTAGCTCGAGCCTCCTCTACACTTACTGAATCTACAAAAGATCGGCATTATGCAGGTTGTCTTCAATAATGGATCGCAGTACCTCGGAAACGGAGTGATCGCCCCTATGACAGCAACGATCGATTTCTTCCCATAATGATTGCGGCAAGGTCAGCGATATTTTTCGAGTAACGCCTATTGGCTTGCGGCCTGCCCCTTTTCGGGAGCCTCCTTTAGTACGTATAAGCTCTGAGTTTTTGCTATCTATTAATTTCTCCATGTAATCACCCTCCTGTATAATTCCATATATTTATTGGACAGTCAATTAATGCTACCTTATTCAATCGCCAGCTAAAATCTTCGTATCTCCTTACAAACGCAATATTCACTTTTTCTGGCCAACTAACGATTGCACTCCATATCGAAATGGGTTATTCTTCAATGGGCGATCCATTAGTAGGACTTATAGTTCATGCTGTTAACGGTAGAATCTATATATATAGTGGCCATCCAACTACAACTTCATATATAGGTAAATGGTGCTGTGTTTACACAGCTTAAAATGGAAGATCAGTGCAATTCTGACGCGGTCCCGCCACTGTAACGCCGAGTAGGTTAACGTGTTTCCACTGTATGTTCAATACGGGAAGGAGTTAGCTATACGATGAAGCAAAGCCAGGATACGTGCCATTTACTTTATTCTACGATTTCACGAGGATGAAAGGAGAGATGTTTAGCTGTGCCTTATTCAGGCATGGGTATGTCCGTATGCCCGTTTGTCAAACACCTTTCACATAATAGTGATAGGTGTTTTTTTTGTTTTACATCATAAATCTATTTGAAGGAGACGGATCATGTTACTGCAAAAAGCATGGAAAAAAAGCATAGCATTAGGCTTAACGCTATTAATGCTAGTTTCGTTGTTCAGCCCAACCGCCGCAATGGCGGCAGGGGGCCAATCGGGAGCCAATGCTGTCAAAGGATATGTGACGGTAGCGGTTGAGAAATTTACATTGGGGCAAGGTTATGTCGTTGAGCCAGTTCGTGTTCCTATTCATGAAGGGGACAATGCGGCAGCTGTTATTTCAGAGCTTCTAGGAGAAGATAACTATGACCATTCAGGCACCGTAGATAGCGGCTTTTACTTATCTAGCGTATATGACCCCGGTGCGGGAGAGGCCAAATTTCCTGCTTACATCCTGCAAGCGCTCGGAGGAGCGGCAAATGTAGACGATCGAGCGGATGAAGATTGGTTAGGCGAATTCGATTACTACTACCAGTCGGGATGGAACTTCGCGGTCAATCATTCCTTCCCGAGTGTCGGAGCGTCGGACGTCGATCTTAATAACGGCGATGTCGTCCGTTGGCAGTATACGGTTTATGGGTATGGGGAGGACATAGGGAATGGCGGTACGCTTATTTCTCCTGCCAATAAGGATGCATTAACAGAGAAAGTAGCGGAGATTAATAGCAGCGCAGATAAAGCAACCATTCTTGCGGATGCAGAAGTTCGAGCGGCGTACGAGAATGCTTACCATACGCTCACGAATATGGAAAGCGGTCAATCTGCGGTTGACGCTGCGCTGAGTGATTTGACTGAAGCGCTTGGTGAAACTGCTCAGCTGAACACGGCTGAATTGGCAGCCGCTATTCAATTGGCCGAGTTAGCCAAGACTTCTGTAAAAGTAAGCGTAGACGGATCGGATGTCAGCACAACGGAATATTGGGTTGTTCAAGCGGAGCTTGATGCATTCGTCCAACTGATTGTATCGGCTCAGCAGCTCATCGCTGACTCGACTGCAACGCAGGATGGAATAGACGCTAAAGTATTGGCGCTCGAGCAAGCCCAAGCGGCCTTTAACCAAGCGATAAAACAAGGCCTGCAGGAAGTAGAGACGAAATATAGCATCACGTTTACCGTTGCGCCAAAAGCGGCTTCGTTAGAGCTTTATAATGCCAAAAATCAGCTCGTCGATATTGGTACAGGCCAATCAGGCACCTATAAAGTATATCAAGCCTCTCTGCCAGCCGGCGACTATCGCTACAAAGGACTTGACGCTAGCGGAAATTCGATTGGCGGCGGCAAGTTAACGATTACGACGCAGCCTAGTCAAGCCTTTGAATTCCGTCAATTGAACTTTAAAGCAAGTAATGCGGGATGGAACGTTGATACAGACTACACGGTAAAAGTAGGTCAAAATAGCCCAAGCGATACGTCCCTCATTTGGGGAACGAAGACGGCTGCGGGCGAGTATCCAGTCCTTGTTCTTACAGGCAACACGTATTTTTATTCTTTTGAGCCGACTAGAGCACGTGATCTCGAGGGATATAATACAGCAAGCAGCAGCGTTACGGTTACGTTAGCTGCTACGGCACAAAATATTTCCACAGCGATTCCATTAGCGCGTGCGATTACATTTACAGTACCTGAAGAAGCAAAGCTTATCATTGGCCGTAAACTCAAGCACTTTATTGCATTTGAAAAAACCGAGCCTGTTGAAACGACGATACAGGGCGGCAAAAA
Source organism: Paenibacillus sp. NPDC058071 (assembly GCF_042885235.1). Lineage (NCBI taxonomy): Bacteria > Bacillati > Bacillota > Bacilli > Caryophanales > Paenibacillaceae > Paenibacillus > Paenibacillus sp. NPDC058071. The sequence continues at coordinate 183,965 of NZ_JBHVSK010000008.1, read as the reverse complement.
AGTGTATCGCTACAAATTATCAAATAATGTGGAATATAACTACCGGGTCAATCAAGACGGTAAGCTGACCAATGTAGGGACGTTCATAGCGAACGCTGCGAATGCAGCAATGGAGATTACGGAAGCACAATTAAATTTGGTTTCTCCTCACTCCATTTTAAACCGTGGAACCTCTACGGAAGGCAATATCTATCTTAATCTGAATGAACAAAATCATTTGAAGCTGGCGGCGCCGGGGAGCGAGTTCAAGCTTTTAAGCATGCGCAGCTGGCAGACGATCACTTCAATAACCGGTAATTACTTTTTCGAACCGGATTTTCATTATGAAATTGTAACAGGCCAAAACATTATTGATATTGCCGAAGGTGAGCCCGGCGGCTATGCAACGATCCGTGCGAAAGCAAACGGAACGGCCGTTGTTAAAGTGTCTTACGATGCTATTAAGGTAAACAGTTCAAATGGAAATGAACCTTATAGTGCAATATGGCCGGAAAATGTCGGTTTGTTTGTTGTCACAGTAGGTCAAGGTGAAACCGGTATTGCCACCGGCATCGAGAGCAACAAGGTCCGCAATCAGAAGGCTAACCAAGATCAACAAGGCAAGAAAATTATGAACCTTCAGAATGGCGCATTCGATGCGGACATCGATAGCGTCTACTTCCTGAACACGGAGCAGGGAGCAACGTATACGTTTACTCCTTCCGCAGGCAGCACAGTCAGCGTCCTTCGTCCTGAAATCAATCATGCGGCCGGAACGGCATCCTATGGAGACGGCACATTCTCTTCCAATAATGTGACTGCGAATCCTAACGGCTCATTCAGCGTGTTTCTGACCGAAGGCCGCAACATCGTCAAGGTCGAAAAAGCGGGGCTGGCCGAATATCAGGTCATGACGGCTAGGCCGCTGACCGTAACGATCCAAAACTTGACTCGTCAAGGAGAAGAGGCTGGTCCTGGCGATCGAGTCAAAGTTACTCTGGATGGGTTATCGTTCCCGGCCAACAAATTATCGGGTATTTATAATTTTGCGGCGCAGCTTAACTTTCCTGGGCCGAACGAGACATGGATTACGGGTCTTTCGAGACAATACAACATTACGACGCAGGCCAATAGTGTGGAATTCCAAGTGCCGGCGGATTTAAAAGGCGGCTATAGTCTTAAAGGCGGCCATATTAAGGTGAGTGGCTTCGGCAGTCCTGTTGGGGATCATCATAATATTGATCCGCTAGTAGGAGCTAACCCTAATTTTACAGCGGACAGTCGAGAAGGGTACTACAGCATTCTTCCGAGGATCGTCATTGTTAAGGAAGCGGACAAGACTGCTTTGCAGCTTGCCGTTGATAACGGCAAGGAACAGCTGAAGTCGGTTTCCGTCAGCACAGACGGAGAGGATGTCTATCAAAGCCAACAATGGGTGGCAAAAGGCGTATACGATCAATATGTCGAGCTGATTGAGTCTGCTCAATCTCTGATTGCTGACGAAAGTGCCACTCAGGGCGAGGTTGATGCTAAAGTACGAGCGCTGGAACAAGAGCATGAATCTTTCGTCAATGCCAAAAAACCGGGATTGAAGAAAGACGAGATCAACGTAACCGAGCAACTGAACAAGCATTTATCTTATATCTTTAACCATGTAACAGAACCTGCATTCGGTACGATGGGCGGGGAATGGAGCATTCTAGCGCTTGCTCGCGCGGGCTATGAGGTGCCACAAGGCTATTACGCCACTTATTACAACAATGTAGTTGGTGCTGTAAAAAAATCGATGTCAAAAGGGAAGCTTCACTCTGCCAAAAGCACGGAGCATTCCAGACTGATCTTAGGCCTTACGTCAATTGGTAAGGACATCTCTAACGTTGCGGGATATGACATTAGTGCAGCGTTAGCCGACTTTAACTATGTCACTAAGCAAGGCATTAACGGACCGATCTTTGCACTGATCGCGCTCGACAGTCATGCCTATGAGATTCCCGTACAAAACGGGGTTGCCAAACCGGTCACGCGTGACGCGCTGATTGACTATATTGTCAGTCATGAACTGGCTGGCGGCGGCTGGTCCTTAAATGATGAAGCTGATCCTGATATGACAGGGATGGCGCTGCAAGCTTTAGCCCCGTACTACGAGGAAAAGAAAGAGGTTAAAGCGGCTGTAGATCGTGCGCTCCATTGGCTTTCCACGGCTCAGAACGAAGCAGGCGGCTACGCAAGCGGAGGCAAGGAAAAGGAAAATGTCCAAAGCGCCGCACAAGTCATTGTTGCATTAACCGCTCTGGGAATTGATCCGCATACCGATAAGCGTTTCAACAAGAAGGGCCATTCCGTAGTCGAAAATCTATTGACTTATGCGGTTCCGACTGGCGGATTCGTTCATCCGAAAGGCGGCAGCGTGAACGAAATGGCGACGGATCAAGGCACTTATGCCTTGGTTGCTTACAGCCGCTATCTGAACGGAGAAACCAGCCTGTACGATATGAGCGATGTTGTCATTAAGGCAACAGAGCCGAACGGTACGATCGAGCTTCCGGCAGATAGCCAGCCTATTGCAGTCCCTAATGACGGCCAAGACTATACGATAAAGGTAAAAGGATCCGATCGCGATAAGCAGGTTTCCGTCCAGCTTCCTGATTCGGCAGCGTCGAGAACGTTCATTAGCTTGCCAGGAAATGCGCCGCTGCCGCAGCTGACAATCTCTAGAGGCAGCATTACAGCGGAATTCCCTCAAGGGATTGCTGTAGACAACGATTCGATTCAAACGCTTGAGCTGATTACGCCTAATAATAAAAATGATGCAGCGCTGAAGTCGAAACTGGCGGGCGTCATTGCTTCCACTCAACAATTGAATGACGTGCATGAGTTCTTTACAATCGGCGACGATCATTCAATCCAATTTTTGAATGGGTTCGTAACGTTTACCTTTAACGGTATGAAGGGCAAGGAAGCGGCATTTATTCAAAATGGCCGACTCACCCCGATTCAAAAGTTTGCAAGCGAGCAGGAAGGACGGGCGAGCGGCAAGCACGAGTACGCGTTTGAACACGGGAATGATCTCCTTGTTAAAACGGATCACTTCACGGAATATGTCGTTTATTCAGTGAAGGACAAAACCGAAACTGGCGGCGGTACTCAGCCAGGCGGCGGTAACGGGCCTAAACCAGAAATATCAACGATTCAACTATCAATTGATAAGCTAACGATTAATAAGGGCTATGTAATATCGCCTACAACGGTTGAATTCACGCCAGGTGAAACGGTATGGGATGTATTAAGGAGAGAGCTGGATAAGCGTGGTATTGATTACGAATACTCCTTCTCCGATAAGTACAACAGCGTCTATGTGGAGTCTATTGCAGGCGACGGCGAATTTGTTCATGGCAGCGGCAGCGGTTGGATGTATAGCGTAAATAATGGCTATCCGTCATACGGTGCAAGCCGATATACGCTGCAGCAAGGTGATAATGTGAAATGGCGCTATACGACTAATCTCGGTAAGGATGTAGGCGGCGGTGCAATAGGCGGGGAAGAAGATCCGGCTGCAGGCGGCAAAGATCCAGAAGACGGAGCAAGCAAGCCGGGCACGGAGAAGCCTGAGAACGAGCACAAGACTTTGGCTGACTTCTACACCGATAGCGCTAAAGTATCTTCCTGGGCGACTGATCTTGTTCTAGAAGCAACAAAGAAACAATTTATTCAAGGGTTCAATGGAAAATTGAATCCGAAAAACAAAATTACTAGAGCAGAATTCGCCAAGCTGCTTGTGGAAGTCTTTAACGTTCAAGCCGACGGCAAGACAGCTTCATTCCGTGACGTACGGACAACGGACTGGTTCTATCCGTATATCAATGCCGCTTATGCAGCGGAGGTTGTTAAAGGAAACGGGGACCGATTCCTGCCGAACGATACGATTACAAGAGAAGAAATGGCGGTCATGATTGCTCGAGTGCTGAAGCGGGAGCCGGCTCAACAGTCAGGCGTCGTATATCAGGACCGCAATCAAATTTCGGTCTGGGCGCAGGATTATATTGCAGATATTGCAGCGTTAAACATCATGACTGGCAATGGTGATCAATTTAATCCGAAGGAAACGGCGACTAGAGAGATGGCTTTCGTCGTTGCGATGAGAGCATACCAATACAGCGAGAATCAACAAGTGAAATAAGCAGGTAAAGTAGTTTAGCCGCATCCTCACGAGGATGCGGCTTTTTGCAGTTGTTATTTATAAAATATCGCAATATCAGCAGTGCAGCACGGGGGTCAGCCGTTATCTTTGAAAAAGTGAGTAGAACCAAACCCATGCAGACGGATAAGCTGCGTTGCCATGTATTTAGGCGAGTAAGACATATCGTTTTCCAGCCAGTAGATAATGATGCCAAGATGGGCGGATGCGACATAACGGACAATGATATCTCGGGGGATGCCCACTTGGCTGTCAAACGGTTGAGCAATCATCGATCGGCGGTTCAGAGAGTCGCGAATGATCATCTCCATTCGAAGGGAGAAGCCGGGCAAGCCATTCGGGCCTAGCATGACTTTATAAAATCGGGCATGCTCCGCGACCTGCTCGAACTGGCGGATAAAGGAGTCCGGCGGCGTATCATTATCCTGTATAAATTGGTGAGCTTCAAACCCGGGCGGCAACTCAAAGGCGGTTTGAAACTGCTGCAGGATTTCATCCACTATTTTGTTCAAAAGATCGTATTTATCTTGATAATGCCGATAAAAAGTAGCCCGGTTAATTTCTGCGCGCTCGGTTATATCTTGCACGGTGAGCTGATCGAAGCCTTTTTCATCCATAAGCGATATCAAGGCATCCCGAATGAGGGAGAGTGTTCGCTTTATCCGCGGATCGGTCTTTAGTGGATTATTAGACATGGACGGTCTCCTTTGTATCTTTTTTATGCCTTCTGCAGCATAGCAGAGCTTACTGTCAACAATGCGACAATCTCATCTATGTTGTTGGTTGCTGTTCTTCTTTCCTTCTTTTATTATAAACAACACACTGATGCTAAAGCTACGCGGTGTTTTATAAAAAGATAAGAAAGAAAGGGAGCGTGCAGGAATGGCAACGGAAAGACAGAGGGCGGGAAGAATCACAATCGGGTTGTTGATGGGGCTTTTTCTATCTTCATTAGATCAGACGATTATTTCAACCGCTATGCCTACAGTCGTTAAAGAGTTGGGAGGATTATCTCTCTATAGCTGGGTATTTACCGTCTACATGCTGGCATCAACATCAACAATGCCGATCTATGGCAAATTGGCGGATTTAGTTGGGCGAAAGAGACTGTATATATTCGGTCTCCTTTTATTTCTTATTGGTTCTGTTCTATGTGGGTTTGCAGGAAGCATGGCGGAACTTATTATTTTCAGAGCAATACAAGGGCTCGGAGCGGGGGCTTTAATGCCGATTTCGATGACGATTGTCGCTGACATTTATCCTCCGGATAAGCGAGGGAAGTTTATGGGCTTGTTTGGCGCTGTTTTTGCCCTATCAAGCATCATCGGGCCGGCGCTCGGAGGGATGATCGTCCAACAGTGGGACTGGGGCTGGATTTTTTATATGAACATTCCGGTCGGTATTGCCGCTCTGCTTCTGGTTGCTACTGCTTTGAAAGAAAGCAAGGGTACGGAGAAGGTATCTATTGATTGGTTCGGGGCGATAACGTTGGTTGCCGCAATCGTATCGGTGCTAATCGCGCTGGTGCTGGGCGGCGCTAATCGGGAATCCGACACGTCGTATGCTTGGACTTCGCCGCAAATAATGGGCTTGTTCGGAATAGGGGCCGTCTTCCTTGCCTTGTTTCTGTGGATGGAGACGAGGGCCAAAGAACCGATTATTCCGCTTCGCCTCTTTAAAGTTCGGACGATAGCTCTCGGCAACGTCATCGGTTTTTTTATGAGTGCAGGCATGTTCGGTGCGATCGTATACATCCCCTTATTTGTGCAAGGCGTGATCGGAGTATCTTCTTCAACGGCCGGGTATATATTAACGCCGCTCATGCTATCCTCGATTGTCACTTCGATTGTCGGAGGACGTCTGATGAGCAAATGGTCTTATCGTACGATTCTGGCAGTAAGCATGGCGCTCATGACAATCGGTTTTGTCTTACTAAGTCAACTAACTGTAGACACGACTAAGCTACAGATGATCGGCTGCATGATCATAACGGGTCTGGGTATGGGAGCCGTCTATCCAACGGTGGGCACTGCGGCGCAGAGTGCGGTTGATCATAAGACAATTGGAGTCGCAACGTCGACGTCGCAATTTTTTCGCTCGATTGGCGGAACAATCGGGGTCAGCGTGTTCGGCAGTCTCCTGTCTCAGCAGCTGGCATCGGGATCGATTGAACTCAATAAGAGGCTGGGGCCATTTTCTGCAGAACAGGCGAAGGAGATGCTTGATCCACAGGCGCTTCTCGATTCCAGTACACGAGCGGCACTGCCGCCGGAAGTGCTCATGGGGCTGCGGGAAGTATTTAGCCATGCGCTGGACAAAGTGTTTCTGTGCAGCTTGGTTTTTGTCTGCATTGGTCTTCTAGCGAGCTTATTGATGGGCGGCGCCCGATTAGTGACAAAAAATAGGATGCAAGGAACGATTGAGGCGTCTGAGTAAAAGGTTTTTGTCTCCTGAACAGGAGAGAGCAGCGGAGGGGCAGAGGGATTCTGGAGAAACGGCAGTGTTCGCTTTTAAAGCATGATTCCTACCTCAAACCTCAATAAAATAAAGGAATCAGGCTTTAATGGCAATCGGAAGAACCCTCTGCTCCGCAGCGCTTTTCCCTCACTTAAAGTCAAGCACTGATTCCGGTTTTGAACCGTTTAGTCTTTAGGAACGAATTTCATTTTTCTTTTGAATCATGGACGGTCCCGTCATCCCGGTTTCCTCCAAATCAATGTTAACCTTTACGTCAAACTCGGCTTGTTTGAAATGCTTAGGCCATTCTTCTTTCATGGATTTCCATTGGTAAGGATGCTGACGGTGTATAGCCAAACCCGCTCCGAGTATATCCGTGCCCATAGCTTGTATCTCCTTAATGACACGCTTGACCTCCGCGGAAGTTTGCTTACTTAGTTGCTGCTGAACGAGCGAAATATTTTTTGAATGGGAAAGATCCAGATGTGTATTGTTCTCTCTCAAAATACCCTTGCCGCCAAGGGCGACATGAATCCGAATATCGTCCTCATGGACGGACGTTTGAATTTTAGCCGATAAATGATTGACTTCTACAATAATGTTGCCTTCTTCTCCAGGGACTTTGACTTGACGAATGGTAGAGCCGAGCTGCCCTTTGATCCATTGCACGATTAAACCTTTCTTTAATGGCAAATAACCCGCCATCTTGGTCTCTTTATCGAAGACGGCGATGCCCCACAATTTTAAACCCATATCGGGATCGGTGTGAATCGTGACGACTGGCAGAATGGGACAGCTCTCCTCGCTTGCATTCGCCATTAAGAAATTAAGCAGAGTTAAATCAGGGTTCATATCGGATGCTTCATGAATCCTGAAGAAGGCGTTAGCCGGCAGCTGCTCCAATGGATAGGATAAATCGAGGAGTTCCTCCACCGTATTTCCCTTAATAATAATCATGTCGGTACGAAGGCGGACGATTGGATTGCGGCTGTACTCATCCAGTATATTGGAAAGCCCGTGCTTGGCTAATCTCTCGCCAATAAGAATGACGCGGCGATGGCCGGCGAACCATGCCCGGGATACTTTCGTTTGAATATCTTTCGCGGCCTCATAGACACTCCCGCCCTTCCCGGAAATGATGAAGGATGTTTTGCCAGGAATGGAATCGCTATTGCCTAATTGACGAGGAATGGCGAACTGGGCTGTAGCTTTATAACTGCCATTGTCATTCAAATCCATGCCCCAGGCAAAAATAAGCGCTTGATCGTTCAGCTCTCTGCGATCCCAGCATCCGGTAGTTAGCAGCATAAGGAGAATAACGGGAAACAGTTTCACCCATCGCCATTTTGATCTCAATTGGTCTCTTCCTTTCTCTGCGAGCTCTTGCCGCGTATAACGGAAACGAGCCATAATAACAGCGGGATACCGACGACATTAATAGGAATGGCATAGGGGGTCCAATATTGCTGAACGTACTCTTTTACGGGGGCTATCGCATTCTGCGGCAAGAGCGCGAGAACGAAAATAACCGGTACGAGAACCCAAATCATGTTCCGCCAGTTTTTAATATTCAGCCATTGTGCGGTTCCATATGCGGTTACAAACAGGAAGAGCGACAGCTTGATAAAAGCGGAGAACAGCCAGATCACAACCACAAGAATGTCTACGTTCTGGATAAAGCCAAGCACGGAAACAAAGCGGGTCATCCCGAAAAAGGGCGCCCACATTCTAGCAGATAGATCGGAGCCAAAGGTCATAATGACCATCATAGTCGCAATCAAAACTAAAATAGCGGAAAGCGCCATTCCCCACATTGTTTTTGACATGGCCTGCTTTGGATTCGACAGAAAAGTGAAGATCATCGTGAACATAATGACATCGCCATAGAAAGCAACTGCAGGAATTGTCCCCTTCATGATGCCCATCCAACCGCTATCGGCAAATACCGGCGTTAACTGATGCCAGTCCAGATGATTAACACTTAGCATGCAAGTGCCTAGAATCACAACCAAAATGATCGGACCTAATAGCTCCCCGCAACGCGCGATACCGACAATGCCTCCTGTGAACACAACATAGACGACTAGGACGATTAAGGTAGCCATAATGACGTACAAAGGCGTTTTCGTAAACAAGGCTAAATAAACGAAATCGGCAGAGTTGCGCAGTGCCATGCTGTTCAAGTACATCCACATGACAAAGTAAGGGATAATGACGACTCTGCCCATCCATTTCCCTAAAATAGTTTGGCTGTACTGCACAAACGTTTGCCGGGGATACCGCATGCTCAATTTCACAATGAGGAATACGATGCCAAGTCCAAGTAATCCAGCAAATATCATGGACATCCATGCGTCTTGACTGGCTTCCGTTATGGCAGCAGATACGGAGTACAGCATGGTCAATACGATTTCGATACTGAAAACAAGCCAAAACAACTGTTTGCCAGATATGCGCATCTCCAATCCTCCTATGACCTTAACTTACATGCCATCTTCATTCTCGGCTCCTTTACTCGTGATTGGCTCCTGTTTAGGAGTGCGCGTCACATTTTCGTTGACTAAAAAGGCGGGCCGCTCATTCATTTTCCAACGGGGCACACGAATGAAAATATCTTTTAAGTCGCTAGTGGTATTGGGTATAACCGGCGCAAGATAAGGAACCCCAAACGAACTGAGATTGACTAAATGGATCAGGAGCGCAATAACGCCGAAGCCGACCCCGTAAATGCCTAAGCTGCCGGCCAACAGCAAGAGCGGGAACCGCAACAGCCGGAAAGCCAGTCCCAGGTTGTATCGAGGCAAAGAAAAAGAAGCAATGCCGGTAAAGGCAACCACAATTACCGTCGGGGCTGCTACTATTCCAGCATGCACCGCTGACTCTCCGAGAACGAGCCCGCCTACCATGCTTACCGCAGAACCAACCGGCTTGGGCAATCGAATGCCGGCCTCTCGCAATGCTTCGAAAATAACCTCCATAAATAACGTTTCGACAACCGTTGGGAATGGGATATTTTCTCTGGCGCCAGCGATTGTTAATAATAATGCTTCTGGAATGAGTTGAGGGTGAAAGGTTGTGGTCGCTACATAAATAGACGGAAGCAAAAAGGATACACTGAGCAGGGAAAAGCGCAATAATCGAATCGCGCTGGTGTAGATGAAATGCTCATAATAATCTTCCGCTGCATGGATGGCCGACCAGATGGTCATCGGAACTATGAGTACGAATGGCGTACCGTCAACCATAATCGCAACTTTGCCTTCCAACAAGCTAGATAGCACAACATCCGGCCGTTCCGTGTTCTGAACTAAAGGAATGGGCGAATGCGGAGTGTCCTCAATAAATTCCTCAATATATCCCGAATCTAAGATGGCGTCGGTATTGATGTTATTAAGTCTCTTGCGTACTTCCTCCAATGTCTCGGGCTTCACAATGCCCTCTATGTAGGAGATGGATACTTGCGTTTGAGACATCTTGCCTATAATAGTCGGCTCGAATTTCAGCTTTGAACTGCGCATTCTGCGGCGTATTAAGGTGATATTGGTGTTGAGCGATTCCGTAAAGCCCTCTCTAGGTCCACGCACGACGGATTCTGTTCCAGGCTCCCCGATTGGCCGTTTCTCATACTCGCTCATATTGCCGAGCAAAGCTTGTGTTTCTCCATCGGCGAGCAGCGCAATTTTCCCGTTTAGAATTCCTTTAACGAGCTGTGAGGTATCATTAACGAGCTGGGTATCTCGAATTGCGACAGCTTGCTGAGCGATTACTTCTTTAAAGTAAATAAGCTTGTTGACGTCCGGATTATGCCCAGCCGCAATGAGCGGCGCCAGAAGCAGCTCTTCAAGTCCTTTCGCGTCAACCAAGCCGTTTACATAAATGACCAACAGATGAATCCCTTCTTCAATAGAAAGAGAGCGATACACGACATCCGAGCAGTTATGAAAAACCTCTTTCAAATACTGCTCGTTGTGATGAAGAGAGGGGTCCAAAAACTTCTGTGATAAATCATTATCCTCATGAATGATTTCCTTATTCGCTGTACGGCTCTTGGTCAGCGGCCGCTTGAACCTATTGAACATGAGATTTTCCCCCTTAGCACTGCTGGATCAGTGAAGACTTACGGCGGATTGATAAAATTTACCTCGTTAGTTTAACCCGCCTACCATTTTCCATTCTTTATTTGGCCTCTGAAATTACCTGTTCCGCTTTCTACTGATTCTTTTATTTTTCCCTTGTGCAACAAATGTGGTCAAGAACAAAAAATGTTCTTTACATTCCCGAAAGCCGGGCGTATAATCTGCATCAGGAATGAATTTCTCTCTTTTTTTGGATAAAAAGTTGCCATAGGACAAAAAAATTTACCTTATACAATTCGTAGTGGAGGGAAGGCCATAATGGATCAAAACAAATCGTTTTCACGACGAAACTTCTTGAAAACAGGAGCAGCAGGGGCGGCTGTATTGATCGGCAGCGCTTTGCTCAACCCGGGTTCCTTGCTTGGGAATATAGCCAGCGCGGAATCTCACAATGCGCACAATAACAAGGGAAAAGGCGCTCACGGGATGCAGCACGGTTATGAACCTGGAGCGGAAGAGACGGAGGGCTTCCTGATGGCCCGCCAAGCGCTGACCAACTTCGACTACGGAAAAGTCAGCACATCCGCAGATGGCCGAACGATCCGGGATTACGAGATGACGGCGCTGGAGAAGGAAATCGAAATTATGAAGGGCCTCAAGTATCCGGGCTGGACCTACAATGGCACGGTCCCCGGGCCTACGATCCGCTGCACGGAGGGCGACATTGTGAGGATTACATTCATCAATGCAACTTCTCATCCGCACTCCATTCATTTTCACGGCATACATCCGACTAATATGGACGGACTGGAGCCGATTCCTCCTGGCGGGACGTTCATCTATGAGTTTGAGGCGAAGCCGGCCGGTATGATGGTTTACCATTGCCACGTACAACCTTTTAGGAAGCATATTGAGAAAGGAATGTACGGAAATTTCATCATTGATCCGAAAACGCCAAGAGCGCCGGCGCAGGAATTTTCGATGGTGATGAACGGATTCGACATTGATTTTGACGGAGAAAACGAAGTGTACGCGGTAAATTCCTACGCTTTCGCTTTCATGCAGGAACCGATCAAAGTGAAGGCTGGAAAGCTAGTACGGATCTATTTGAGCAATTTTCTGGAGTTTGATCTCATTAATTCTTTTCACCTGCATGCGGCATTTTTCAATTATTATGCGACGGGCGCCGATCCGGACGCGCGTCCGTACTATACGGATACCATTTCTCAGATGCAGGGCGAGCGCGGCATAGTCGAAATTGTATTCCCTGCTCCCGGCAAGTATATGTTTCATGCTCACGTAAGCGAATTTACGGAGCTTGGGTGGATGGGCTTCTTTGAAGCCGAATAAGAGGAGGGAAGGAGGTTGGGTCAGTTGCAAACGAATGCAAGCGTGTCTCCCGGCAAAGCGAAGAATGGAAATGGAAACATGCTGCTATGGGCCATACTGCCCGTTGTACTTTTAGCAGCTATCCTTACAGCCATTTTGACGTTCGGAACGGGAATCAATGAAGATTCGCCAGCTCCAATCGAAAGCTTGAATGTTGAAAAAACGGTTCTAACGGACGACGGCATCACGCTTAAGGTGATGAATTCGGGTCCGCAGGAGCTTACCATTGCTCAGATCATGATCGATGACGCCTACTGGAATTTTAATGTGGAGCCGAACGAGACGATTCCGCGTATGGGCCGTGCGACGGTAACGATTCCTTATCCGTGGGTTGAAGGCGATGCCCATGAAGTGCGTATGATTTCAAGCAACAGCGTTATTTTCGATCAGGAAATCGCGGTTGCGTTTAAGACGCCCGAGCTTAATGGCGAGCGTATCTGGAAATACGCGCTGATCGGCTTATATGTCGGTGTCGTTCCTGTCGCTCTCGGTTTGTTGTGGTTCCCGTTTTTGCGGCGGTTTTCAAAGCGGGGCATGCATGCGGTGCTCGCTTTTACAATAGGGCTGCTGTTCTTTTTGGTCGTGGATACGTTCGGCGAAGGATTGGAATTGGCGGCGGTAGCCCCGTCCCTTTTTAAGGGAACAGGCTTGGTCTGGTTCGGCGCCTTCCTCACCTTCCTGCTTCTGGCGGCGATTGACCAATCGAATCGGAAGAAGTATCGGGACAACGCGGCTGAAGGCAAGCCGTTAGCCTATAAATTGGCTGCTGGCATTGGACTACACAATTTTGGAGAGGGATTGGCGATCGGTACGGCATTTGCTGTGGGGGAGGCGGCACTGGGAACGTTCTTGGTGATCGGCTTTACCTTGCATAACTTGACGGAAGGGATCGGGATCGCTGCTCCATTGACGAAAGGACGCCCAACCTGGCGAACATTCGCCTTGCTGGCTCTTATTGGCGGAGGCCCTGCTATTCTAGGCGTGTGGTCGGGAGGACTTATCCTCAACAATACGCTTGGAGCGCTGTTCTTTGGAATTGGCGCTGGCGCGATCGTGCAAGTGATTTATGTCATTACGAAAATGATCATGAAGGAATCTGCGCAGTACCAGCTTTCCTTGTTTTCGTGGCGAAATTTCAGCAGCGTTGCGTTAGGCATCATTTTGATGTATGCCACAGCGCTTTTGGTTGCTGCCTGATCTGATTTTAAGTTGAAATGGAGATGATGATCCGCATGCCGTTTAACATTGGCGCATCTGGCATTATTCTGCTCGTTCTCATTGCTCTGCTTCTGTTCGGTCCATCCAAGCTGCCGCAGCTTGGCCGGGCAATCGGCACGACGCTTAGAGAATTCAGAGCGGGAACAAAAGAGATGATACAGCAAGCGGAAGATGACCGGGATACCCGTGAGGATAAATGAAAAACATTCAAGCGATCTTTATGATTTGTCTGCTAGTTGTGGCAATCGGTACGGGCTGCGGGGCCAGATCAACCGACAATCAAGAAGCACATGATTCCGATTACGAAGTTCGGGCTGAGCAAGCTTTAGAATTGTATGGGGCAAACTGTATGGCCTGCCATGCGTCAGACCTGCAAGGAAAGGTTGGACCGGATTTGCGTCAAGTGGGCGAGAGGCTGAACGAGACGCAAATTGCCAAACAAATCCGAGAGGGCGGCGAGAAAATGCCGGCATACCAGACAAGGCTGACGGACGAGGAAATCGAGACGGTAGCCCGGTGGCTGGCTTCGCTGAAAGCAAGCGGGGATTAATCATGACAATGTCATTGTAATTGTGATTTAGCCCCTTTCCTTTTTTGAAAAGCGGGAGTATAATCGGAAGCAAGAAACGATAGCAAGGCCCAAAAAATGAATATAGAAAATCATTTTTATACAAATGCTGCTCCTTATTGGAGCAGCATTTGGTGTTTTAAGGGAGTCAATAATGGAAGTCATTATCAATATAAGGAGTGGTTATGATGGATCCAAGCATGCATACAGCAGACGGTTGCGTGAAGGAGCGGGAGGTTTCGCCTTTAACCAGCATGGCAGGGGGAAAACAGTGGCTTATCCGTTACGGGGAAGCGCTGGCGGCATTGGCGAGCGGGCTCTTTATTGCAATTGCATGGAGTCTCGAAGGCGTTTCCCATTTATGGGCGGTCAGCTTCTATTTGATTGCCTTTGCGGTCGGAGGGTTCGTGAAGGCGAGAGAGGGACTGCGTACGCTAATCGAAGAGCGCGATTTGGATGTCAATTTGCTGATGATCGTCGCTGCCATCGGGGCGGCCAGCATCGGTTATTGGACGGAGGGAGCCGTACTCATCTTTATATTTTCGCTCAGCGGCGCATTGGAGAGCTACACGATGGATCGCAGCAGCCGCGATATTGCATCGTTAAAGGATTTAAAACCGGAAACAGCCATACGACTGGAAGATGAAGTCGAGACAGTTGTTGCGATTGAGTCGCTGAATGTGGGAGACATTGTAGTCGTAAAACCTGGAGAACGGGTTCCGGCTGATGGCGTAGTGATCGAAGGGTCGTCTTCCGTGAACCAATCCTCGATTACCGGAGAATCCGTTCCGGCCGATAAAAGCGCAGGGGATGAGGTGTTCGCTGGAACGCTGAACGGTCAAGGCGCTTTGTTCGTGCAGGTCACTCAGCCGAGCGAGTCGACGTTATTCTCGAAAATTATTCGTCTCGTGCAGGAAGCGCAAAGCGAGAAGCCGGCATCGCAGCGGTTTATGGAACGATTTGAGCGCATTTATGCGCGAATTGTCATTTTGATTTCCCTGCTTCTCATAGCGGTTCCGCCGTTTCTTTTCAACCTGCCGTGGGAAACAGCCTTTTATAAAGCGATGGTTTTTCTCGTTGTCGCATCCCCTTGCGCACTGGTCGCCTCCATTATGCCCGCTATGCTTTCAGCTATATCCAGCAGTGCAAGAAAGGGGCTTTTGTTCAAAGGAGGGGCGCATTTGGAAAATCTGGCTCGAATCAAGGCGGTTGCTTTCGACAAGACCGGTACGCTGACATTGGGGAAACCGGTTGTAACGGATATCCGTGCTTTTCAAGGGTTAGACGAATCCGAAGTACTGCGAATCGCTGCATCGCTTGAAAGCTTGTCCGGGCATCCGCTCGCCAAAGCAATTGTTCAGGAGGCTCAGTCGAGAGGCAAAGAGATCGAACGGCCTTCTGATTTTCAAATGCTGACCGGCTGGGGGATACAGGCACAGTGGAACGGCGACTTGTGGAAAATAGGCAAGCCTGCTTTCCTGAACGATTCATCGAGGACGGAGGAGCTGTCCGCTGTTATTGACCAGTTGGAACGAGAAGGAAAGACGGTAACGGTGATGCATAACTCGCACGGTGTAACAGGGGTGATTGCCTTGCGAGACACGGTCCGGCCCGAAGCTAAGCAGGCGGTTGCCATGCTGCGGCAAGCGGGTGTTCAGGTGGCGATGCTGACAGGGGATCAGGCGCGAACGGCACAGGCTATTGCGCAGGAACTGGGTATCGAGCACGTGTATGCCAATCTATTGCCGGAAGACAAAGTGAACCGGGTGAAGGAACTGAAAGAGACATTTGGCTATGTGGCAATGGTTGGCGATGGGGTGAACGATGCGCCCGCACTGGCGGCGGCTACCGTGGGAATTGCGATGGGAGCGGCGGGAAGCGATGCTGCGCTTGATACGGCCGACCTCGTGCTGTTGAACGACGATACGACTAAGATTGCCGATTCGATCGCGCTTGGCAAACGAACGGCAGCCATCATCAGACAAAATATCAGTTTTGCGCTGGCAGTTATCCTTTTGCTAATCGCCGCCAATTTCATTCAAGGCATATCGCTTCCGATCGGCGTTGTCGGACACGAAGGAAGTACCCTTCTTGTCATTCTCAACGGACTAAGGCTGCTGGTTCATCGAGACGGTAACCGAGCCAGGCAAGCTAGTCTCACATCAGCAGTAGAGTGAGGATAAACAAGAGCGTAACAAGCGCAACAAGCACAACAAGCACAACAAGCGTAACGATAAAGATGCAGCAGCACCGGGTTGTGCTTCTGCATCTTTTTAGTATGTGGCGGCAAAGAACCCTCTGTCCCGTAGCGTTCTCCCCGGTAACTGAGCCTATTTTTGTTTAACAAGAACAAGACCGACCGCAATGATGCATAGTCCCGCCCATGTTCTCCAAGTAGGGAGCTCCTTCAGAAACAGGTAACCCATCCAAATTGAAATTAAAATCTCCATGCATTTGGCGGTAACCAACACAAATCCTAATTGCTGAACGGCCTTCATGCCGAATTTAACGCCATAGCGGATGCATAAATTCGTAACTAAAAATGCCGGCAGCATCATGAGTTGAAACTTAACCGTGGTCCAAAAATGAGGGTCGATATGCTTGCTTTGATAGGAAAAAATGAAGTTGATGCCCGTCAATCCTCCGAAAAGAAGGGCAAGACTGTACAAATAGAACATGCGAACCTCCGTCGGGTAAATGTGTCCTGCTGCCATTAATGTTTCCTATAGCCAACATTTTATCCGCAAGGAGGGAGAGGGACGAATTGGAGATATTCACTATTGAACGATCATAAAAATGGGGTATAATGATGATAATGATTCTCGTTCCTATGGAGGCGGAGGAGTTTGAATATGACCGTGTTGTTTCCGCTCATGACCTTTTTACTGATTATGATTGGCGCTTTTTGCTTGTTTATGGCTATGGACAATCACAGACGCACAATGTTGAAAGCAACGAGGGTTGCGAGCCATGAAGGACTGGCTTACTCCAAGCAAGAAAAGATAACGGCAAAGTAGCGCGAGTTTCTTGTTCCGCTCCTTGCCGTTATTTTGTTTGAGCCATGACATCCTGTTGAAATTGCCAATAAAACAAATCTATGGATCCCGGCCAATCGCCGGGGTTTTCTTTTTTTTAAAAAACTGTAATAATTCAAGATTCATTACCGAATCTATCTATTTCACTCGATATGGGTTCAATGAATGATTAAATTATGGTAAAGTAAGGAAGTATGTCGTTTCCACATTGTGGAATGAAACGGGGTTCTATACAACAATGTCAATCGTAATGGAGTGATGCAGATGAAAGGTAGAATGATCTTTTTTATGGCAGTCGGTTTTCTCTTGCTGTTTGGTGGAACAGCTAGTGCAAATCAAAGTATCGAATTTAAGGAAGGCGATTATCTCATCAATTTATTAAAAGACGGAGATGGAAAGAATACCACATTCCAATTCTTTACGGTCAACCCGATTGAGAAGTCCACTCGGGTCGAGTTGGTTAAGAATGGTCTTAAAGTAGATTCATCAGAGTACACGATTGATTATGAAAACCAGATAGTAACGTTGAATAAGGCGCCTGACAGCGGGGCCGAGCTGTCGATTCAATATTTAATTGTCCCTGGGTTTGAATGGGGACAAGGAATATCAGGCAAATCCAACATCGGTTATTCCTTGAGCGGAGGAGACGGATTCAATAAAGTTTTTCAGGTACCGTCCCGTTATACCCTCAACTCTAGTAAAAATGCAAATCTTTACATAAATGGGTTAAAGCTCAGCTCTTCGGAGTTTAAATTCGATCATCAGACGCTTACAGTAACAATCTCAGAGAAACGAAGAGCGCCGTTCAGTGATTCGAGGATCTATTTTTATTTCCCTGAAAGCTCGATCGCAGGTATTCGATCACCTGGAGAAGAGACGGGATCGACTTCCCCTTCGGTTC
Source organism: Paenibacillus sp. NPDC058071 (assembly GCF_042885235.1). Taxonomy (NCBI): domain Bacteria; kingdom Bacillati; phylum Bacillota; class Bacilli; order Caryophanales; family Paenibacillaceae; genus Paenibacillus; species Paenibacillus sp. NPDC058071. Next base: position 166,147 of record NZ_JBHVSK010000008.1, on the reverse strand, counting down.
CGGTGACAACCCCGAATCCTGAGCCAACAGCAACACCGAAGCCAACAGCAACACCGAAGCCAACAGCAACACCGAAGCCAACAGCAACACCGAAGCCAACAGCAACACCGAGGCCAACGGCAACACCGAAGCCAACGGCAACACCGAAACCTGAGCCGACGGCAACCGCAACACCTGAACCATGGGTAACTCCGTTCCCTGAGCCAAATGTCGAACCGGAACTGGAGTTTCTAGTGCCAAGTGGAGAGAGTTTCCCAGGCACCATTACATTGAATCGCAATTACACGATTACCGTAACAGCCAAATCGGAGATACGGAAGTCGGGCTATCATACGTATATCATTATTAAAAATGAAAAAGGGAATGTGGTTAAACGAGTCCGCATAAACACAAGCAGCTCAAGCTCAACCTCCTTTTCAATGCTGAAGCTGGGACTGCCTGCGGGCGGCTATTATGTTTATTTGAAAACCGAGACGCAATACGGAGGATTTGCGGCTTCTAACCCGCAATTTATCCCTATCCGTTACGAGACCGGAAAGATTGCAGTCTATATTGAAGGGATGCACCAGATTTATACGCAGCCCCCGGTCAATCTGAACGGCAATGTATTGGTTCCGTTTCGTGCGATTTTCGAAGCACTGGGCGCAACCGTGAAATGGGAGAATTCGACGCAAACAGTTACGGCAGTACGGGGAGATACAACGATTGTTTTAAAAATTGGGTCTACTACAGCCTATGTGAATGGCGTGGCAGTCTCACTGAATACAGCACCGCAATTAATTAACGGCAGCACAATGGTTCCTATTCGATTCGTAAGCGAGGCGCTTGGCGCAGCGGTGGAGTGGAGCAGCGTTTCAAGCTCAGTTATTATTTTCCAATATGTAATCAATATCCCGACAACTGTTGAAAGCGAGCAATCATCAACGGACGCGGGAGGCAAAACAGAAGTTTCGTCGCCAATTTTGCAAAAGATCTCTAAAGGAATTACGAAGCCTTCGGATATTGTGTTTGTCATCGATGTGACGGGTAGTATGGGAGAAACGATTGATTATGTGAAAGAAACGGTCAGCCGTTTCGTAGATTCGGTGCCGTCCGGTTCTAATTTCTCAATCATTGGGTATCGCGATATTAACTATGTGAACAGTAAAAGTCCCGCTTTCGAGTCCTTTGGTTTTACGAATCAGAAGAAGTTACTGAAGGATCAGCTAAGCAAGCTGGTAGCTTACGGCGGAGCGGACGAGCCGGAGTCGGGATTGGAAGCTATTCAGAAGGCGATCAGTGAACTGTCGGGCAGAAAGAACGATAAAAGAATTATTTTTATCACCGATGCAACGGTTCACGAAAAAAGCGCTACTTCGGGCAAGTCTAGTTATACTATTGAGGATATCCAGAAAAGTTTGACGGCGAATAAAGTGACGTTCGATGCGATCGCTCCGAAAAGCGGAAAAGCCTATAACCAAATTAGCAAGCTTGTTAAAAGCGGCAAAGGCACCCTGTATGATATTAACGACGCATCTGTCCTGAAGTTGAACTAAACTAGCATTAGTAGAACATTACGAGGAACTCCCAATATAGCAAAAGGGCATCCCGGTTCACGCTTTACGTGAAGCGGGATGCTTTTTTTATTCACTCCATCAGTTCCAGGCATGTTATGAAATAACTGCCCTTTTGCATTTATTTCCTCGGATAAGGCTAGAAAAGAAGGAATAACTGCAATAAAGCAGTTATTTTAAGTATTAACCTGCCATTCGTGTTCATACCGTAATCAATAACTGCTTTATTGCAGTTATTCCCTCGATTCTGACTGAAAGAGTGGAGAGTAACTGCATTTTGGCAGTTATTCTATTGGGAACGTAAGGTTAAGACTAGGTGGAGTGCAATCTATAGGGAGAGGAATTGGAATAGGATTTTATTTTGCTTAATCTGAAGTCTGTAAGTATAGTAAGAGTGAAGTGAAGTATTTCATATTAGGAGTGCAAGTGTGAAGAGTTTAAATCAAACACTATTGGGACTAAGAGGGCTGTTGGCTCTTTCCGTTGTTATTTTTCACATTTACGGATCGGCCATTATCGAGGGTTACATCACTGAATCTTCAAAAGAGCATCTGCTCTATTTGCTTCATTATGCTGGTCCGATTTCTGTAGATTTGTTTTTTGTAATCAGCGGTTATCTTATCACGCAAAGCCTGTTGAACAAGCGAACGCTTGGCGAATTTGCGATCAATCGAATTATTCGTATTTATCCTGTATTTTTGCTGATCCATTTGATCGTATTTACGTTCGGGCCATTTATCGATTATAAATGGATGGCCGGAATCGGTGTGAAAGATTATGTGCTGCATTTCATTTCTAATGCCCTGCTCCTGCCGGGGATGCTGCAATTGCCGATTGCACAGATCGTTTCCTGGACGCTAAGCTACGAATTGTTCTTTTACCTGGTAGCAGGTGTAGTTTGGTTCGTCTACCGCAGTTCCAAGTTGAATAAGCTTGGCAAGTCGATTCTTTATCTCCTATTATTCGTTTGCTGTGCAATTATTGTTTACCATCGGATGGACTTGCTGTTTTTTGCAGTAGGTGTAGTCGCGTACTTTAGTCAGGATTGGATAAAGCAAAGATGGCAAGCGAATAAGTTTTTTTATTTGAATGGCCTTATTTTCTTGGCGGCTATGTACGTTTCCTTTCAGACGTTAGAAAAGCCGCTTGCAGCAGCTCTTATTTTAAGCTTCTTGTTCTTTATGACGATTATTAGGGAGTCCGGACTGGTATCCTCGATTCTGCGCACTAGGCTCATGAGCTATTTAGGGAAAATCAGCTACAGCTTATATATGTGGCATACGATGGTGATGTTTCCTTTAAAGGTTGTTGTCCCTAAAATGACCGGGCTAATCGGTTCTCCTTCTCTTTCGGTTGTTTTGTATGCCATATTGTCGCTTGTATTATCAATTGGTATCGCGCATTTTTCTTATGAATTTGTAGAAGTGCGTTTCTCTGGTTATCTGAAAAGAAAATGGAAAAGGAAGAATCATCCGCCAATCCAAGCGGAGCTTAAAACCTAAATAGGAAGCGTCGAACGGGAGCCCCTCCTGTGTCTATCGTCTTCATGCGAAAAATCCACAACCGTTCCGGTTGTGGATTTTTCGCTTTCCGAACAGATAAAGGAGTAGGCCTATGAAAACTAGACTCAGATACTCTTTAGTTACTCCCCAAACGATACGCCCATAAATATCCCTTCGATTCCAGCAGCAGCGCATCCGGACCTTCCTTCGGTTCCAGAATGACGCTGTTGTTCGTGTTCATTACATAACCGTCGTTTATTCGATCGATGACGATAGGCACGTCCAGCTCCATGAAGAGCTGCCGCATACGGTATATCGTATTGTACAGATTAGGGAGCGCCCGGCTTTCCTCCATATTCGGCCATATATCATCAATGATTCTCCACTTTAAGCACAATTTATTATCATGAAGCAAGAAATAGTAGAACAGCTCCTCGGTGATCCGGGTAGGCCATTTTGCAAGCTGCTCTCCTTTCTTTACGTGCGCTTCTCCATAAAGCTGGACAGAGAGCTCCTTCTTGTTGGCCGGCTTCGGTTTCTGGCCGTAATATTTCTGCAGGCGTTCGTCCAGCTGCTTGACCGTATTCGGGGTCATCGGCTTCAAGAGATAATCCAGCGCTTGTACGCGGAAGGCTTGCACGGCATATTGCTGGTGCGCGGTTGTGAAGATCACAGGCACGTCGATCCCGTTCTCGACCAAGCTCTGAGCGAGCTGAAGCCCTGTCATTCGCGGCATTTCAATGTCGAGCAGCAGCGCGTCCAACTCCAGCTTTGGTATCTCCTGCAGAGCATCGAATGGCGATTCGAAGCGGCCTACAATCTCAAAGGGACCATAGGTTTCCAGCAGTCTGGCGTGAAGGCCCAGTATCGGCTTTTCATCCTCAACGAGAATCACTTTCCACATCGTCTTGTCCCTCCTTCATCGGAATTATTAATTGAACGGTCGTGCCTTTGTCCGGCAAGGAGCGAATTTCCAAGCTACCTTGGGTGAGATCATGCACGCGCCGGCGTACATTGGTAAATCCGATGCCGACATTAGCGGCTCCACCCTCCATTAATTGCGCACATTTCTCTGCCGACATGCCTACGCCGTTATCGGTGACTCGGATGTGCAAGAAAGACTCCTGCGAGTAGATCGAAACTTGCACATGTCCCGGCCCTTCTTTGTCGAATAGACCATGGCGAATCGCGTTTTCAACTAATGGCTGCAAGAGCAAGTTGGGAATGCGAATGTTCTCCGCGGCAAGGAGCGGGTCGATGTCATAGGCGAACGTTAGCCGTTCCCCGAACCTGGCTTTCTCCACCTCTACATAGGCTTCAATAATCTCCAGCTCCTTCTGAAGAGAAGAGAATTGTCCGTCCCGGCTCGTATCAAAGATATAACGAAGGAAAGAACTGAGCATCGTCAACAGATAAGCGGCGCGTTCCCCATCCGTGTAGCAAAAGGAAATAATGTTGCTCAGCGCATTGTATAAAAAGTGCGGTTTAATCTGGGTTTGCAGAAACGCCATTTCATACTCGATCGCTTTCAGCATCGATTGCTTCGTTTGCTCGGCGGCGTTCAGACGAGCCATCAAGGTCTCTTTCGAAAAAGGCTTGATAATGTAATCATTTGCGCCGGTAGCAAAGATCTTCTCAATATGGCTCGGATATTCCGAAGAAATCATCATCATAATCGGAAGTTCCATTAGAGATGACTGCATGCGGATTTGCTGCAGCAATTCGAAGCTGTTCATGCTGCCCGGAATAATGTCGTCAATGATCATCAATGCGATATCCGGGTGATTGCTATAGTAGTCGAGCGCTTCTTGAGCCGTATAAGCAATCCGTATTTTATAGCTGTCGCTCAGCATGCCTCGCATCACTTCGGCGTGCATCACATCGTCATCCACAATGAGAAGCTTCTTCAGCTCTCGTTCTTCTGCGGCTGCGGCCGCTTCTAGGTGGAAGCCGTGCTCCGTTACAGTAACCGGTTCTTTGAATTCGCTAAAAGCCAGCTTGAGCGTGGAGCGGATACCTCTCTCCATCCGTTCATACGTTAGGCTTCCGTTCATTTGTTGAACCAACTCTACTGTCATCATCAGCCCCGAAGAATGCTGCCGGTCCCTGATAGCGGTAATGGACTTGCGGGCTGTCGCCACGTGAAGAAGGACATCCCCTCCGGCCTGTCTGGCCTCAATGATCAGGCTATTTTCCGAAGTGTCGTGAGCGATTTCCGTCATCATCCGCAGGAGCACCTGCGTTAGCGCCTGCTCGTCCGCCCAGACGTAAAGCCGTTTCGAAATCTTTTCGTTAATCTGAATCTTTTTCTTGGCGAACGTAAGCTGCATCAGCTGAAGAACATGGAGCATGACCATCCGCAGATTGGTCGATTTAAGCTGAATGGCGTAATCATTAAATCGAATGCGAGTAAAATCGTTCAGATCTCTCAGCAAATAAACCATGCTGCCGATGAGTTGCTCGGCTAAATATAATTGCTCGCCTTGCTTCCGGTGATCTTGCTCTCGGGTTATCGACTTAATCAAATGAACCGCATCATGCAGAGGCCGTTGCAAATCTTGCGTGGCGACCTTCAAAAAATCGTCCTTCGTATCGTTTGCTTTCTGCAAGCGAGCGGTCAGCTGCTCCGATTCCTCTGTTCGATTCATGAGACGGATGCCGAGAAAGACGTTCATCGCCATGACGGTTCCGATCAATCCGATTCGGTTCCAGCCGTTGCGGCCGGAGAAGAACAAGGTGTCCGACGAACCGCTGATTGCGAAGAGGGCTAGAAATAGAAGCATCGACATCAGAATGAAGGCTTCGTTTCGTCGTATGGAGATCCGGTTTTTAATTGTTAAATAAAAGATGCGGGCGATAACGCACAGGAAAAGCACATCCATATAGTAAAAGAACGGATACTGCATGCCCGACAAGGTTCTTGCCGGGAGAATGACATTTAAGGATGTATAGAGCAGAAGCGGAAGCAGAAGCAGGTACAGCGTCCTGCGGTTCATAACGGAAGGAATCATTTTGATAATAAAAATAAGCAGCAGGATGGAGCTCAAGTATGTACTGGCATCTTGCAGGCGAAAGTAAATCTCGTTAGAAAATGACGGAAACTCTCGCAGAAATAGCCGCTCCCCGCGCAGCATAATGACGAATGACAGGACCAGAAAATACAATCCGCTATATAAGAAAGCTTCGTCCTTCGTCCGCAGCAAATAGATCGTTAAATGGTACATGCCGAACAGCAGCAAGCACAAGATTGCCGCCATTTCCAGAGCAAGATCGCGCTGCACATCTTTCTTGATCGATTCGGCGTTGCCGATATCGATGGGCAGGACGATGCCGCCTCTCGCATTGTAGAAATTCGATGCATGAATCGTTAGCAGCAGCTGCCGGTCATCCGGTTTGAAATACGTTTCATAGGACGGATTATCCAGTATCGTTCCGCGTTTGGAATCAGCTGTTTTTCCTTTTTCCGAAATGATGACGCCATTGGCGTAGATCGTATGAGCAGACCAAATGTTGCGAACGCGAAGACCGATATCGGACCAGTTGTCAGGCAAATATACGATCAGCTGGTAAGAGCCCCATTGCACGTTCGGCTTCCAGGGACCTGGCACCGGCACATGATCCGCTTCTTTCGAAAATGCAGTCGGAGAGACGAATGAATCGGCTGTAAATTTCCAATCGCCGGCTAGCGATGCAAACGGAGAATCAGATAGGTTTCGCAGATCAAGCACGCCGTCTACGGCTTTGATCTGGACAGAGCTTGTATCCCGGTCGCTAAAAATCATATAGAGAATGGCGATTAAGGCGCAAGCCGCACCCAAGCAGCCGATCCATTTCTTCATGTCTAGTCACACCCCTATTGCTCCTATCATACGTTATAGGCCTCTCAAAAAACTACCAATGTTTTCATGTCGATTTATGAGAGATTTGAGAGATTTTTGAGAGATGCCTCTGGTATGTTGAAAGCAACATCTGAAATAGACTGGAGGGGTGTGTCGTTTTGCAAGAGGCTTCACGCTTAATTTAGATGGTCGTATTGGTTCTATCGGTATGTATGGTTATTAGCTAGAAAATGAATGCAAGACATTGTTGCTAATCTTACAGGATGGGTGAATCAGATGAACAAAAGAATAATTGCAATGACAGTGGCTTTTCTATTAATCGTGACGAATGCGTCAATGGCGTATGCATTGTCGCCGGTAGCGGAGGTTTACTATCATTTTGACGGCGCGAATACATATGATACCAGCGAGCTTGAAACCCAATTAAATGAAGCGGTTAAAGCCAAGCTGGCCGCAGAGGGCGTAAATCCAAAATATGTATCGATTATGGACGCAAGCGCGAATCCGGCAGCCGTGACAGAAAATCACGTACATTCCGGTTATGACAGTTGGTACATCAATAACGGTTTCATTATTCCTCCATCGGTTGAAACGGCCGATTATAATCACGTTCAAGCATCCAACAACGGCAAAACGTTAACCTTCTACGGTTATACCTCTCCGGCTTACAAGGACTTCATGCTGACGAGCGGAACGCCTTCCGGCAAGAAGATTATCACCTTCGACATGGATGAATCCAAAGTGGATTATCACAGTATGGAGGGCGGAGGCTTTCTATTCAATACGCAGATCGATAGCGCGGGTAAATTAAGCGGTTACGCTATTCTATACGTGCAAGGCGCTATCAGAGTCTACAAAATCAACGCTGTGGACGCAACCGCGCTGCATAATGAGAATAATAGAGCTTTGAGCTCGATCACAGGGGTTACTCAGATCGGAAGCTATACAAAGGGTAACTCGACTCACCACACGATTAAAATTAATGTAACGGATACGAAATTGAATATGTGGGATAACGGGGATCAGATTATTAAAGATCTGACACTCTCCGACGTATACGGCAATGAATTCGGTCCGATCGTCAGCCATGTCAGCCATGGCTGCGGGATCATTTCGATTTTTTCATTTGACAATATGAGACTGTTCTCCACCTCGAGCAAGACTTTAGACAAAGCGGTGGAAGATATCCTTTGGGAGACGCATTCGCCTTTGCGTTATGTCTTGAACATTAGCGACGATCCTGAAACGAGCTTGGATGGGGGACCGAACCAATCCAAACTGAAGGACTCTTTCAATAACAACGGAGCACAATATGTTGGAGTCACAGCCTCGGTTTATTCGGACATTAGTCAAGGCTTTATCGACGAGCTTACCAAAGGCGGATTGCATGTAGATTCTGGACAAGACATCTCCGATATTATTCTGAAAATCGCCGATCGTATCGCGGAACAAATCATTTCCGACTATAAAGAAGCGATTCAGGCTATTGAGAAGGCAGAAAACACAACTGATATTACTTTTAATATCGGAGATAACAAAAATTCGGTAAAAAATAATATTACGCTGAAGCAGGACGACGATGTGACGACGGTCTGGTCCTCCGATCAGCCTTCGATCATCGCTCCGGACGGAACGGTTACGAGACCGGTTACGTCCCAATCGGGAGTATACGTGAACCTGAAGGCCACGATCACCAAAGACGGACTTACGAGCGAAAAAGTTTTTACTGTCTATGTGAATGCGGCAGCCCCGGCTCCGTTAAGCTCTTTGTCAGTTGATGCTGGGAACGGTCAAGTGACGCTGAAATTCCCGGCGTTGACCGGTGCGGCAGACGGCGATATTGTCATTGAGCAATCGACGGACGGTATCAACTTTACCCCGGTTAGCCCGCTAGAGACGTTGGATGCTACTTCGACGAGTGCAACAATAGGCGGTTTAACGAATGGTGAAGCTTATCATTTCCGCGTGATTGTCAAATCGGGCTTTTACAAAGGCACATCCAATACGATTCAAGTTTCGCCATCCGAGAAGCTAACTGCGTTGACTGCTGCTGCAGGAAATAACCAAGCGACGCTGAGCTTCCCTGCTTTGACGGGGGCGACGAATATCGTCGTTGAACAATCGGTAGATGGCATCAACTTCACACCGGCAACGACGACTGCGCCGTTGGATGCCACTTCGACGAGCGCTACTGTAACTGGATTAACCAATGGAACGACGTATCATATCCGTTTAACTATTGAATCGGGCCACTATGCAGGCGTGTCTAATGTTGTTACGGTTACGCCGACTGCGCCTTATGTGCCTTCTACACCGCCTGTAGTAGACCAGCCTACAATGAATACGAAAGTGACGGTTTCGGATAAAGCAAACGGCGGTCAAGTCGTACAAGAGAAAATCACGAAGCTAGTCGGAGACAGCTTGAAAGTATCGGGCAAAATCAAGTCGGCAAACGGCCAAGTGCTGGATGTGCCGAGCATTGTCATGAATGCAGATGGAAGCTTCACGCTTCCGAAGCTTCCTGCCGGCGAATATAAATTATCGTTGAACGTGATTGCTCCAAATGGCGAAAAACTGGCCGGTCCCGCAGGCAAGCTGATCGTTGACAGCAACGGGAATGCAAGCTTGGCGGTTGATTTGGTCGATCCATACGGCACGATTCTGGATACGATCACGAATCAGCCTGTTGCAGGCGTGAATATGAAGCTGTATTGGGCGGATACAGAGCTGAACCGCTCCAAGGGCAGAGTGCCTGGAACGCTCGTTAATCTGCCTGAACTGCCGGACTTCGCGCCGAATAAAAACCACAACCCGCAAATCAGCTCGGACAGCGGTGAATACGGCTGGATGGTTTATGCGAACGGCGATTACTATTTCTTAGGCGAGAAGGATGGTTACGTCATTTTTGACAGCCGCAATGATAAGCGTGATGAGAAATTTGGGGATGACAGCTATATTAAAGGCGGAGTCATTCATGTCGGCGAAACGATCGTGAAATTCAGCTTCTCGGCGCAGCCGAAAGCGAAAGCCTCCGGCAATCATAGCCCTTATATGATTGGCTATCCTGACGGCACGTTCGGGCCGAATCGCGGCATTGTACGAGCGGAGATCGCTACGATTTTATCCCGCCTGTACACGCCAACAGCGAATGCCAAGAAAGTAACGTATTCGGATGTGAGCGCAAAATATTGGGCGGCTGACGCAATCGCAACTGCCACTAATAATAAATGGATGGTCGGCACTAGCAAAAATACGTTCGATCCGAAGAAACAGATTACGCGAGCGGAATTCGCGCAATTGCTGACGAATTTGTACAAATGGGACGTCGTGAAGGAAAGCTCCTACACGGACGTAACAGGACACTGGGCGGAAAAAGCGATTGCAACAGTGGAGAAGCAAGGCCTGCTGTTCGATTTTAACGACCAGAAGTTCAATCCGAACCAGCCAATTACGAGGGTAGAGGTTGTTCGGATCTTCAACCGGCTGCAAGATCGTAAACCATGGCATGTCGAAGCAGGCGTGAAGTGGAGCGATGTTCCGACAAGCCATGAGTATTACTCAGACATTATGGAAGCTTCGGTTGCTCATCCATTCGAGCAGTTCGAAACGGGAGTCGAAAGCTGGAAGAAATAACATCGATTTGGTGTAAGTCATGATCGATAACATCGTTGGAAAAAGCGACCTTAACCGGTCGCTTTTTCGCATTCTTTAATTGGCTCAAAACCGAAATCAGTGCTTAACTTCCAGGGAGTGAGAGCGCTACGGGTCAGAGGGTTCTTCCGATCGCCATTAAAGCCTGATTCCTTTATTTAATAGAGGTTTGAGGTAGGAATCATGCTTTAAAAGCGACCACTGCCGTTTCTCCAGAATCCCTCTGCCCCTTCGCTTTTTCTCCTTTTCAGTCAAGCACTGATTTAAAGTTTGCGCCCATTATTAAGCGGAAAATAGCAGTGGAGGGACGCTTTTTCTTGCTCTGATTTGAAAGTTTAATTGGATGACTTGTCATTCTTATCGCTTCACCTTAAAGCCTGCTTTAACTAAATCCTTAATCAGTTTTTTCTTTGATGTTGATTTGTAATAAGTGTCCATTTTGCTTTTCCATGCCGCAATTTTTTTGTTAGTGTTTCCCACAAAAAAAACCTCCTCTTGAGCTAATACTAGTAATCTAGTATTAGCCTTTAAGAGGAGGTTTAATCAAAATCTCATAATGGCGCCCTTTTTTATCAATATAAATGGGAAGGGTTTTTGGTGTGCTATCATAGGCAGCCGCAACTTCTTTTACTGAAAGATTTAAATCTTCGAGAGCAGTCTGCTGATCTTTGAGATTGTCTTCGCCTTCAATGGTAAAGCCCGCAGATTGAAGATCGGATTTTAAAAAATTAGAGTTTAAATCCGAATAATAAAAGTCCATTATATCCTTCCATCTTCTTGTATTACTCATTGTAGTCACCTCGATTATTCACGGATTCCCCACGGGCTACCTTTTCAAAATGTGTTGCGATACGTGGTGAAACGATGCAGTATTGTTTTTCTGTACGAAAGTGTCTAGTGATACCATAAGGTTTACTTTTCTGATTCGAAAAAAACGGCGGGAAATTGTCTTTTTTATCTTTGTACGGGAAAGTTTTAGACAGCATATCTAAAGCGAGAATATTTGATAGATGATTGCACATGAAGGCATCATTGTAATCTTTAATATTAATTTGCTTCTTCTCAAGCTCTAATTTTAAACGATGCATCTCTTGGAAGAAAAAATCTTGATTTTCCCTCAAATCGAGATCCATGTAATTTTCTTCGTTTAGATAAACGATACATTTCAGAACAGCCCAATTTTCATTCTTATAGTTTTCATTTCTAGTTACCTTCATGTTAGCCCAAACTCTTGCCTGTACTTCATCATGGTAGAAGTAATAACCATCGCCCAAATAATGATTGTCTCCCGATGATATGAAAGATGGCAATAATGATTGGGCTGAAATGATTTGATCGATTACGAATTCAGTATTACCATGGTATAGTGTGAACGATAACATGAATGGGCCCTCTCTATCCAGATAGGTATATTATATCACTTTCTGGTAAAAATGACCATTCTAGATATATTTGTTTGTAGACAGGTGTAAGAAGTTATTTCGCTTTCTTTACTGATCGTTCTCAATGTGTTATATTGACGACAGGAGGGAATGAAATGGCTAGAAGCAAAGAGTTCGAAGAGTCTGCGGTTTTGGAAAAAGCGATGAGACTCTTTTGGGAACAAGGTTACGAGAAGACTTCCATGACCGACCTGGTCGAGCATATGGGAATCCATCGCAGAAGCTTGTATGACACATTTGGCGATAAGCATACGCTGTTTCTGAAAGCGATGGACCGTTATGGCGACAAATTCGGCGACAAGTATACAAGCGTTGTGAAACATTCCAAGAATGCAACGGAAGCTCTGCAGTTTATCGTAGACACTATGATTCGTTTAGAGACAGAAGAGGGCGTGCCGCCCGGCTGTTTGATGGTGAATTCGGCGGTGGAATTAGCAACGCGCGACGCTGATGTGGATTCGAAGGCGAACAAATTATTTTCAATGGCAGAGCAGCAACTAAAAGAAATTATTGCTTGGGGGCAGCGTGACGGTGAATTCACCACGGACTACGATGCCGAGGAATTAGCGGAATATATGCATAACGCATTGGTTGGAATAAGAGTGCTTGCAAGAACTTCGGCTGCTAAAGAAAAACTACATCGTGTAGCCAACCTATCCATGAAATTTTTACAAAAATAACGAGTATAACTCCTTTTTTTCAGATTATTAGAATGATCGTTCCCAAAAGAACTCATTACAAACCGCAAGCCGAAAGCGAATAGCTATTTCTCCCTACGAAATAAAGGCGTATGTCTTTTCTAGAACGATCGTTCCCTAAAGTTTAACGTCAACTACAATATTATTTCGGCTCAAACTTAAAATCAGTGCTTGACGGAAAAAGAGAAAAAGTGGAGGGTCAGAGGGATTCTGGAGAAACGAAAGTGGTCGCTTTTAAAGCATGATTCCTACCGTAAACCACTATCAAATAAAGGAATCAGGCTTTAATGGCGATCGGAAGAACCCTCTGACCCGCAACGCTTCCCCTCATTCAAGTCAAGCGCTGATTTCGGTCTTGAAATACTATTCTACTTATTTGGAGGTTATTATTATGAGTCATTCACCATCCATTCAATCTTTGTTTAAACCATTCGCGTTCGGGAAAAATACGTTGAACAATCGTATCGTGATGCCGCCGATGACGAGACAATTTTCTCCGGGCGGAGTTCCTGGCTCGAATGTGGTCGACTATTATCGTCGCAGAGCTGAAAACAGCGTTGGACTTATCATAACGGAAGGCACGATCGTCAATCATCCGGATTCGTCGAATCTAGAAAATGTACCGCACTTTTATGGCGAGGCAGCATTAAACGGTTGGGCGAATGTTGTAGAAGCGGTACACGAAGCAGGCGGACGAATCATCCCGCAGATTTGGCATATGGGAACGAAAGACCATGTCAGCGATTACACGGAATCGGAAATCGCAGCCATCGTCGAAGCCTTCGCACAGGCGGCATCCGAAGCTAAGCGTCTTGGGTTCGACGGTATCGAGCTTCACGGAGCGCACGGCTATTTGATTGACCAATTCTTCTGGAAAAAAACGAACCCGCGCACCGACAAATACGGCGGTGACATTGTAGCTCGCACTCGATTCGCTGTGGAGGTTATCGAAGCATGCCGCCAAGCCGTCGGAGAGGATTTTCCAATCGTGCTGCGGTTCTCGCAATTTAAGCTGAAGGATTACACAGCGAAATTGGCTGAAACGCCTGAGGAGCTGGAACAGTTTCTAGCGCCTTTGTCAGAGGCCGGCGTCGATATTTTCCACTGCTCGACTCGCCGTTTCTGGGAGCCTGAGTTCGAAGGCTCTAATCTGAATCTGGCCGGATGGACCAAGAAGCTGACGGGTAAACCGACAATTACCGTTGGATCGGTCGGACTGGATGAAGACTACTTTGCAGCAGGGAAGGATAACCTTCATAACGACGGGCTAATCGCACGGCTTGAGCGGGAGGAGTTTGATCTGGTATCCGTGGGTCGGCAATTATTGAGTGATCCTGCTTGGGCAAGCAAAATACGGGATGGCCGTACGGACGAATTGATTCCTTTTACACCTGAGGCAGCGAATACTCTTTATTAAGCTTCAATGAAAAAGCGACCGCAGCCGGTCGCTTTTTCGTTTTTATTTGATCGCGTTGAATTTGACTAACTAAGCCTGCGAGGCTGCTTGCGGTAATCATGAGGGACGATTCCCAGCTCCTTGCGAAAAACATAAGTGAAATAACTCGCGCTTTGAAAGCCGCAACATAAAGCGATCTCACTGACCGTTCTGTCGGTCTCGAGCAGCATTTCACAGCTTTTTTGGATACGGTATCTGACTAGATAGGCGTTCGGGGATTGTCCTACAAATCTTCCGAACAAGTCGCAGCATCGGCTTCTGCTTACAGCGCCTGCTGCTGCAATATCTTCAAGCGTGATTTTGTTTTCATAATGATCATGAATGAACGCTGTCATCTTCCACACCGACGTCCAAGATTGATCCTTTGCCATGTTTTCTTTCTTTGCTTCCATATGATCTCCAATAATTGCGCACAAAGCCATGGCTGACGATAGTAAGCGGAGAGGATTTCTCTTTGGGCTGTCCATCTCATCGTAAAGCCGGTTAATCATCAATAGAACTTCCTGGTGCCAGTCCGTTTGATCGGAGAACACGATAAAGTCATTTGCATGTATGCCAAACTTCTCTTCCCAATATTCTTTGCCGATCCAACCTTCTTGTCCAAGCAATGAAGGATGAACGGCGACCACAATATAGGTACAGTCCGTCGAATCGGAGGAAAAGCCGTAATGCAATCGTTTGCTGCTCACAAAAATCCCTTGCCCTTTGTCTAAACGTACCGTCTCTCCATTCACAAAAAAATGCATATGCCCATCCAGCACCGAAATGAACTCCAGATCAGGATGCCAATGACACGCCGCGGCGAATTTATCGAAATGGAGCAGCCTTCCCTTCCTTACATACAGCTGAAAATTGGACAGATTATAGTTCAATCGCTCGGACAAATCCGAAAACACATCTAATTGCATCCTATAGCGCTCCTTGCCTTTGAGACGATTTTGATATTATTATAGTCAATTTTGATGGCATGCAATATAAAAATGAACTATTTTTATATCATGATCAGAGGGAGGGAGGCAATCAGTCATGCCAGGCAGCTTGCACTTGGCTAGCGAAAATGAAAAAAGCTTCAATCGCCAATTAGTCGGCCTTGTCATACCGATCGCCTTGCAAAACCTGATCTCCGCATTGGTCATGACGGTTGATGTAGTGATGTTAGGCTTCATCAGCCAATCCGCTATGTCTGCTGTATCGTTGGCTGGCCAGATCACCTTTGTATTAACTTTATTTTATATGGGATTGACGACAGGAGCGGGTATTCTCGCCGCCCAGTATTGGGGGAAGAAAGATCTAAAGACCATTGAACGCGTCCTGAGTATAGGGTGCATCTGTACGTTTATCGTATCTTTGATCTTTTTTGCAATATCGCTGTCTATGCCTGGTCGGCTCATGGGTTTTTTCACAAATGACATGGAGCTCATTCGGTATGGCTCGAGCTTTCTGCGCGTCATTTCATTCTCTTATCTAATAACAGGAATTTCGCAAATGTACTTCACTGTGTTAAGAAGCATGGAAAACGCACGTTTTAGCGCATGGATAAGCTCACTATGCCTAATTTTGAACATTCTGCTCAATGCACTTTTCATATTTGTTGTTTATCCAGGCATGCCGGAGAAGGCGATTGTGGCGGTTGCTTTATCGACTGTACTGGTGCGTTTCATCGAATTCGGCTGTTGCATGGTTCATTCCGCCAGGGGTGATATTAAGTTTATTATTCCTTTGCGCGATGCGGCGATTCCTCGTCATTTGCTTAAAGATTTCATGAATTACACTTTGCCGGTTCAAGGAAACTATATCGTCTGGGGCTGTGCATTAACGGCAACGGCAGCCATTATTGGACATGTCAGCGCAGATATGGTGGCGGCAAATTCTGTCGCATCGGTGGTCAAAAACTTGGCTATCGTCTTATGCGGCGGTATTGCGAGCGGAGGATCTGTACTGATTGGCAAGTATCTCGGAAACGGCGATATCGAGAGGGCCAAGAGAGCAGGAAATAGGATGAACGCGTATGCTCTCGTATTTGGCGTCCTCGCAGGAGCAACCATTTTGCTGATCAAACCGGTCGTCTTGCAAGTTGTGAACCTGAATGCTCAAGCCCAGAGCGATTTGAATGGAATGCTGCTTATATGCGCTTATTATTGCATTGCCAAGTCTATTAACTCCACGACTATCGGCGGGATATTTTGCGCAGGCGGCGACTCCCGGTTCGGATTTTGGTGCGACGCTATTGTTATGTGGGGCGTCATTTTACCGCTCGGGTATATGAGTGCTTTTGTGTGGCATCTGCCTCCAATATGGATATATGCTGTCATCTGTTTGGACGAAATGATGAAGCTGCCTGTGGCATTAATACGCTACCGGCAATACAAGTGGTTAAAAAATATTACGCGGGATATGGCTCAAGCAAGCTGATTCCGAATGAAAATAAAGGAGAGATCGTAGATGAACATTAGAGAAAGAATGGCTAGCGTCCAATTGTTTACGGATACGGACCCTAACTACCCGGAGGAAGCCGCCGAATTGGCGAAGGCTCGCCAGCGCGGTAAAGCGCTGTGCTTCGAGATTAATCGGCTGCACCCGGACGATATTGAAACGCGGACAAATTTGATGAGAGAGCTGTTTGGCAGCATGGGGGAGAAGGTTTGGATGGAGCCCCCGATTCGCATGGCCTACGGCTCGAATACGACAGTCGGCAGCAACGTCTATATTAACTTTAACCTGACAGTTGTTGATGATTATAAAGTGACGATTGGCGACAACGTCATGTTTGGGCCGAACGTGACGATTGCCGTAACGAACCATCCCTTGCACCCTGACGTGCGCAAAGAAGGCGGAATGTTCGCGCTGCCAGTGTTAATTGAGGATGGTGTATGGATCGGAAGCGGCGCTATCATCGTGCCCGGCGTAACGATCGGAAAGGGAAGCGTCATTGGTGCCGGAAGCGTGGTCACGAAGGATATACCGGCCAACGTTATTGCCGTCGGCAATCCGTGCAAGGTGCTTCGTGAAATAACGGAAAACGATAGAGAGTATTATTATAAAAACATGCGAGTCGATCAGGTTGAATGGTGAGAATGTTTCGGTTCAAAACTGAAATCAGCGCGTGACTTTAAGGAGAGGGGACGCTGCGGGGCAGAGGGTTCTTGCGATCGCCATTAAAGCCTGATTCCTTTATTCAATAGTTGTCTCCGGTAGGAATCATGCTTTAAAAGCGACCACTGCCGTTTCTCCAGAATCCCTCTGCCCCTTCGCTTTATTCTCCGTTTCCGTCAAAGTACTGATTTAAAACTTGAGCCGATCTTTCTTATATAAAGAAGCTCTAAATGGTGTGAAAGAGCCTCCAAAACCACTATTAAAGTGGATTGGAGGCTCCTCCTTTTTAATCCAAAGCTAAACTCCCAGCGATCGCTGGCCTTCCGTTTGCAACTCGTTCCTGATCTGCCGATCCAGCCGCGCTTGCAGAGCGTCGCGGTCCTCGATAATGGCATCAGGTATAGCATCCTCAAGCTTATCCTCCATATAACGAAGCGGCTTGAAGTTGAAGCCGATAATGGACCAGATGGTCACGAAAACGCCGACGCATAGGATCAGCAAGCCGATGCCGCGGCCGGGACCTACGCCGATCAGAGGGCCGAGAACATCGGCAAGCGCGCCTCCCGGATTCATCGCTGTGCCAAATACCGAGTCGGCGAGCATCCCGGCAATCAAGTAACCTATAGGCATACTGGACATCGCAATCATCTGATTCGTCGCCAATACCCGGCCCTGAAGCTCCAGTCCGACCTTCGTCTGTATGAGCGATTGCCAGTGCGTATTCACGAGCGTGACGGAGAACCAAATGCCGAAGATCCCTATGGCCGTAAGCGTGATGTTGGGACGAAGCCCGGTTAGCATCATAAACAATCCTTCCAGGATGACAAAACCGACCATACCTGTCGCCATCCGCTTCGTACCGCCCCAAAGGCTCATGACAAGTCCCCCTGCCATAGCTCCAACGGCGCCCAGCGTCGTTACCATAGCCAGATTCTCTGCTGTTCCAAAGGAGAGAACGAGCGGCTGAATGAGCACCGTGGCCAAGCCGAAAAAGATGTTGCCTACCAAGAAAAAAGCGATCATGTAAAGCATTCCAGGCCGTTTTACGATAAATTTCCAGCCCATGATAACCTCTTTTCCAAACGATTCCTCTCTTCGATGGAACAACGTATTAGGGAAGCGAACGAGAGCAAGCGTCGTAATGGCAAACACGAAGCTAACCAGGTCGAGGATAAAGATATTGGTCATCCCGATCATCGTGTAAAGCGCAACCCCAATGAGCGGGGCGATCATTTCGCTCGATGAAGTAGCGAGCTGGACGATCCCGTTAGCATGGCCCAAATACTGCTTAGGAATGATTTGCGCAATGGCGGCTATGAACGCAGGCCGATGGAAGGATCTCGCAATGGAGCCGACTGCTGTCGTCACATAGATATGCCAAACCTGCAGCGTGCCCGTCGCCATCAGCACCGCTAGCACGATAATGGGAAGCGCCATAAATACATCGCTGAACAGCATAACGAGCCGCCGGTCATAGCGATCGACAATGGCTCCTGCAATAGGCAGGCAAAGAATGCCGGGTATTAGCGAGGCCGAGGAGATCGCCGCAAAGTCGGCTACGGAGCCGGTTTGCGAGAAGACCCATACCCCGACGGCAATGCCGGTCAAGCCCGAGCCTAAAATCGATAGCAATTGTCCGAAAATGACAGCGAAAAACATGCTCAAGTTAGGAATAGCTTTCTTTTTCTGCTGCGGACGGGACTCAGATTCCGATGCCGATGCTGCCTCATCGCCAGCCTCTTTGTTGCTAATCGAATCTTGGATCAACCGGCTCAATTGGTCCGCCTGATGTTTAATAAAGTAATGCCCCGCCTGGGGAATGACGGCGAGATGGACCTGATCGCTGAAATACTCGTACTCTCTGTATCGCTCCTCGTAAAGCTCGGTTGCCCGATCCTTCTCGCCGACGATGCATGTGATCGGACAGCTTAGCTTTGGCGATTGCTTGTCAGCGTAGGCCAAGGTGTAATAGTTTTCGCTTTCTCTGGCATCATGCCGCAGGCAGCGAATCATAAAATCCCGTTCCTCTTGATCCTCCACTTCCGTAAATCCGCCCAGCGCCTTCAGAAACGCGTGATAGGTTTTATTGGACATGCTGCGATCGGTAGGGAACAGCTTCGAGTATAAGTTGAACAACCGGCCCGGAATGCGGGCAACGGGGAAGGTTCCCCCGAGATAGACGCCTTGAAGCGGGAGATTCTCCCTCTCCAGCACTCTGGCGATGGCAATCGTTAAAGCGCCACCGACACAATGCCCGTATAAGGCAATCGGCCCTTTAATCGTCTTCCTTATTTCCTCTACGCATTGAATGGCAACCTCCTCAAGGGGCAGGAGCTCATCCTCCTTGCGGCTGTAGTCATGGCCCGGAAGCTCCAAGGCATATAATTCGATGTCAGCTGGCATTTGTACGGCAAGGGGCTGATAGGTGATCGCGCTTCCCCCGGCATAGGGAACGCAAACGAAAGAAACAGTGGATGTGTTCGCTGCTGAGAAGGAATGTCTCGTCAGCTTATGGAGCAAATGACGCTCCGACGGTTTCCCTTGATCGAGGTAGGCCGCTAAGGAACGAATGGTCGGATTTTTGAAAAAATCCATAATGCCGATCCAATCTCCTAAGCGCCTGACAACCTTCAGCGCCTTAAACGATTCTCCGCCCAGATCAAAAAAGTTATCGTCCAATCCGATGGCTTCAAGGTCCAATATTTCTTTCCATACTTCCCAAATTCGCCATTCTGTAGCGCTCTGCGGCTGTGCGGCATTGGGGTCCGCTGCCTGCACCAGCAATTCCATAGAGGACAGCAGATTCACATCTACTTTGCCGTTGGCGTTTAACGGGAGAGCATCCAAGGCGATGATGTGGTTCGGGACCATATACTCCGGCAGCTTGTTCTTGAGTCGCGTTTTCAACTCAACAAGCGGCTGTTCCGCTTCGGTATAGGGGGCAAACACGACGTAGGCAACGATCTTCTTCTCTTTGCCTGTATCCTTCAGCAAGACGGCGGCGTCGGTAACGGAAGGAACGGAAGTAATGACGGATTCAATCTCCCCGAGCTCGATTCGAAACCCGCGAAGCTTAATCTGGCGATCCATTCGCCCTACAATTTCAACCGCTCCATTCGGCATATAACGGACACGGTCGCCGGTTCGGTACAGCCTGGCCCCTTCCTCGTCCGAGAACGGGTTGGGAACAAACCTTGTATCCGTAAGCTCTGGATTGTTCAAATACCCGCGCGCGACGCCTTGGCCGCCAATATATAATTCTCCCGGTACGCCTACCGGAACGGGGTGCATATGAGGATCTAGAATATAGCTTTTGACATTGCCGAAAGGAAAACCGATCGGCACCGTATTGGAGCCGTGCTCCTGCTGCACGAGATCGTCTGTCAGGGGATAGGCGAAGGCGGATACGGTCGTTTCCGTTGGCCCGTAGTGGTTCTGGATCGCTACGTCCGGCCGGAGTCTTTTGATTTTCCGTACCGTTTCCCAGCTTAATCCTTCACCGGCTAAAATTAAAAGCTTGCGCGGGATCACATGCGCAGGCTGGCTGGCTTCCATTAACACTTCGAAGTGGCTGGGCACAACCTTCATGATATCAACAGCATTGGCTTGGAAATAGTCGGCTACGCCGTCGGGATCGCATGATAAGTCATACGATAAAACGTGAAGCGTGCCTCCCGTGCATAACGCTCCGAACACATTTGTTGTGCCGAGATCGGCTGCTAAGGTAGAGGCCATAGCATAGTTGAACGGTTCCTGAATATTTAATCGCTGCAACAGCCCTTGAATATAATTGTGGAATTGCCGATATTCGACGGCAACGCCTTTAGGCGTCCCGGTCGTGCCTGAAGTAAATACCGTATACATGAGCTGGTGAGGTTCTGATTGTATCGCCGGATTTTCGTCGTTGCACTGCTCGATGAGCTGGCGATGCCGCGCTCCATCAAGCTCGACAACCGCAACCGGTTCAGCCGGGATATCCTTTGACAGCTTCTCCTGTGTCAGAACGATCCCCATGGCGGACTGTCTAATCATGTGCGTCAGACGCTCGGCCGGATACGTAGGGTCAAGCGGCACATAAGCTCCGCCGGCCTTTAACACGGCCAGCATAGCTATAACAAAATCGGCGCTTCGTTCGAGGAATATGCCTACCGTTTTATCAGGCCCGATTCCTTGCTCGCGCAAATAATGGGCGATTCGATTGGCGCGATTATTCATATCCAGATAGGTGTGCGAAGCTCCCTCGAACACTAGAGCCGGATGATTTGAACGCTTGGCCACCTGTTCCTCAATGCGCTTGATCAGATGAAAGTCTTCGTTGTAGAGTTTGTCCGTTCGATTCCAATCCTCAAGCAGCTGCCGATTCTCTTCCGCTGACATAAGCGGCATATCGGCTATGACCCCGTTTGGCGAGGCGCATGCATGTTCTAATAAATGTAGGAAGTGGGCCAGCATTCGGTTTATTGTCGCTTCATGGAAGAGGTCGGTGCAGTATTCCGCCTGAAGGCTATCCGGGGCAAAGGAGAAGGTCAGGTCAAATTTAGAACGATTCGTATAGTTTGACCCGCAAAACTCCATGGAGAATGGTTGCGATTGCGACTCCGTCCACCCGACATGCATATTTTGATGGATAAACATGACTTGGAACAGCGGGCTATGGCTTAAAGAACGTTCAATCGGAAGCAGCTCAATCAGCTTATCCAGCGGATAGTCTTGATGCTCTTGCGCTTCTAGAGAGAGCTGTTTAATTTGCTTCAAAGCTTCCTTGAAAGTGGCTGTTTCATCCAATTGAATCCTAATAGGCAGCGTGTTGACAAAAAAGCCGACGTTCCCTTCGATTTCTTCCCTGCTCCGATTGGCGACAGGCGAGCCAATAATCATATCCTTCTGACCAGTGTAGCGATAAAGCAGGATCGAATAGGCTGTTAACGCCATCATATACAACGTAACGTTTTCTTCTTTGCACCATTGCTGAAGCCGATTATAGAAGCCTTCGGGCAACGATGCGATAACGGTAGAGCCATTGGTGCTCTTTACGGGCGGACGCGGTTTATCGGTCGGGAGCTCAAGAATCGGCAGTTCGCCTTGGAATTTGCCAAGCCAATAGCTCTGATGGTAATCCAGCGTATCTCCCGTGAGATACTCTTTTTGCCACACTGCAAAATCGGCATATTGAATAGCTAAAGGCGGCAGTTCTGCGAGCTGATGATTGCTGAGCGCCTCATAGATCGTCCCTACTTCTTTGATGATGATGCCGAGAGACCATCCATCGCAGGCGATATGGTGAATATTGAGCAAAAGATAAAGCTCCTGGCCGTGCAAGGCAAAGAGGTACGCTTTAATAGGCCATTCGCTCTCTATCTGAAAAGGCAGGGCGGATTTCTGTTGAACAAGCTCATCTAACCTGTATTTCTGCTCGTCTAGCGGCAAACTGCTGAGATCGTGTAGCCGCAGGGGGATAGGGGAGAAGGGATGGACAACCTGTACAGTGTCTTCAAGCTCCATTTGATAGGTCGTGCGCAAAATTTCATGCCGTTCCACAAGCGCATTAATAGATTGCTCCAACAAATCGATGTTCGTATGCGAGGGGAGTTTGAATAGAGCGGGAATGTTATAGGACGGGTTTTCCGGCTCCCACTGGTACATAAACCATTGCCGTTGTTGTGAGTAGGATAGCGGGAAAGAATGGCCGCGATTATCGCGTGGCAGCGGCTTAATCGGGATGTTGGATGAAGGCTGCCGATTGTTCTTTTCTTTTATTTTGCTTAGCAACTGCTGCCGTTTCTCAGGTGGAAGCAAATGAATCCGGTCCATGAGTTCGCTCATATGTGCTTACCTTCTTTCCTGGAGGGCTGCCAATAACCGCTCGCGTTTCTCTTGTGAAAGCGTATTGATGCGTTCTAAAAGAATTTGCTTGTTGTCGTTGCCCGCCGCTGCTGGCAGGGTATCGGCTGGAGAAGAATGGACCTGCTCCTCATTAGCTGCATTAAGGAGCTGCTGGAAATAAATCTCGAACGCCTCAATGCCTAAAGAAGCATGAAAATCCGCCGATCTATGGTAGGAGGCTTGGGCTAACTCATCGTAATGCTCTTGATCTGTTGTTAATTTAGTTAAAGCCTCCAACCAAGGCTCTATGTCCTGTTCGGGGACGATCGGAGACGGTACGGCGTTTGCGTAGAACTCATCTTTATCATATTTCTCAATCGGATTAACGGGCAAAATATAATCCAGGTGCAGCTTCGCTTCCGGAAGTCCGCCTACCCGGCTCGAGATCGCCGGTATTCCCCGCAGCATCGCCTCGACAACGACCTGTCCGAACGACTCTCCCCAAAGAGAGGGCATGAGAAACACTTTGGTTTGCTTGAAAATGTCGTTAATATTTTCGGCAGGCGGCAAAATCGTAATGTTCGGCAAGCCTCTCATCTCTTCCAGCTCAGCTTCGCTTGTTGCCCAGGTAGGAATGGCTGCGAAGGAGAGATGCGGCATCCGCCGCGCCAAGCCGATGAAGATCGAAAAGCCTTTTATAGCCGACGGGTTAATAACGGTAATATAGGGGTTGTGAAAATCGGCCAAGTAGGGAAACGGCCCAGGACCGTACGACGGGAAATAAATGAGTTTAGAGTCAATCTCGGCGTGGTCTATAAAGTAGCTTCTCACATATTCGCTTACGGATATGATGCCGGCTGTTTTCTTGTAGAGCTCGATCTTGCGAGGGTCCTTCCGAAAAGCTTCCGGGCCAAACGGTAGGGTGGCTTGGCTATGCGCGAAAAAAACGGTTCTCGTTTTCGTCTCCAATACGGTCTCGAATAGCAAATGGGTGTTGTCTTCCGACACGATGGTAAGATCCGGTTGAAACTCTTCTATCATCCGCTTGATGAAGGCGAATACACGAAAAGCCTTTTTGACTGTGTAGGAAATGACGCCATTCTTTTGAATAACGAATAGCTCTTCGTCCTCCTCCAGCAGCTCCAGCTCGCCCGTTGCCTTTTTGTCGGCAATGTACTCGTTATAGTCAGGAATATACATTGGAGGGGTAATGACACGGCACTGATGGCCTCGCTCCGCCAGTCCTTCCAACAGAATTCGATTGGCCTTATGCGCCCCGCCCCAAGGGTATAAATAGCCGATAGATTGAACAAGTAATATCTTCACTTTGAACACTCTCCCTAGCGCATTATGCGTTATCCAATTCGGCCAACAGCAGCTCCAGCTCACTCGAATCGATCTGCTCTAGTTGATACTGCTCGATTGCCAATGCCGTTTGTTCGATCGTAGGCTCGGAGCTGAAAATAATTTGCAAAGGAATTTCCATCCCAAGAACGCTTCGAATGCGCGAAACGATTTGCGTGGCCATTAGCGATTGTCCGCCTAATTCATAGAAGTTATCATGCAGTCCGACTTGATCGATCTTTAAAACCTCGCTCCAAATTTGCGCAAGCTCCTTCTCCATATAGCTTGTCGGAGCCGCATATACCGTCTCTGTAACCCGTCTGGCAATCTCGATGGCAGGGAGGGCATTACGGTCAATTTTACCGCTGTTCATGACAGCAAAATCGTCAACAAATAGGAATCGCGTTGGAATCATATAAGGAGGGAATTTCGTCAGCAGGTAGTCTCTAACTTGACGGATGCTTGGTTTGAAGGGGGTGTTTGATTTTAGATAAGCGGCGATATAGCTGCCTTCTGAATGATAAGTAACGACAGCTTCTTCGATTTCTGCATGTTCCCGCAAGGCATGCTCGATTTCTTCGAGCTCGATGCGGATGCCGGATACTTTCACCTGAAGATCGGCTCTGCCAGCCCACTGAAAATCCCCGCTGTCTGTCTTTAGGCAAAGATCGCCGGTGCGATACAACCGTTCGTTAAAGCCGTCGTTGAAAGGATTTTTTATAAAACGGCTAGCGGTCAGTTCAGGTTTGTTCAAGTAGCCTCTTGCCAATCCTACACTCGAAAGATACAACTCGCCGGTTTTTCCTGTGCCTACGGGTTCCAGTTGTTCATTCAGCAGATAAACGGCAGTTCCTTGCAGGGGAGCACCGAGCGAAATGATCTCGTCGTCGGCGTCGCATTCATGTATCGTTGCGCAAACGGTCGACTCCGTCGGGCCGTAGGCGTTCAGAAAGTTCAGCTTAGGGGCCCAATATTGAATCAGCTTCCGGGTGCAAGCTTCACCGGCTGTTACGACGGTTTTCAGATCGGGGAGCTCTTCTTGCGGCAGTCCGTTCAGAACGGAGGGAACGAGCGTAACAACGGAAATTTGTTTGTCTTTTAGCACCTGATACAGCTTGTCCCCGATATATAATCCCTCGTCCGGCAGCAGGACGAGCGTCGCGCCGGCCACAAGACAGGTGAAGATTTCCGAGACGGAAGCGTCGAAGGAGGCGGAGGCGTATTGCAGGACGCGATCCCCGCTGTTCAATCGAAACTTGCCGATTTGCTCATGAATCAGATTGGGAATGCCCCGGTGCTCGATCATTACCCCTTTAGGTTTGCCTGTCGAGCCCGAAGTATAGATGATATAGGCCAGATCATGGGGAGCGATTTGAACCGCCAATTCACCCGCCGGCAGACTTTCGATTTCAGACCTTATCTGGTCCATCGTCCATAGCTTTACCGATGAGCCGTCTTGTTTGTATAGGATTGTCGCTATCTTTTGCTCATAGGAGGAGTCGCTTAGAATGATTTTGAAATTCGCTTCCTGTGCGATATAAGCCAGACGTTCTTCGGGAAGCGCAGTTGAGAGGGGCACATAGGCTGCTCCTGATTTTAAAACGGCAAGAATGGAGATGATCATTTCCGGTGAACGCGGTTGATAGATACCAATTAAGGTTTCGGGTCCGGCACCATGACGTTGCAGAAAACGGGCCAGCTGATTTGATTGTTCATTCACTTCCCGATAAGAGATCCTAAGATCGCCGTACTCCAGGCAGCATGAGTCGGGATTTCGCGCGGCCGTGTCTTGGAACCAGTGGCAAATCGTTTCGAAGCTTGTACTGTTCATAAATTTCCCCCCTGAAAAATAGATAAGCTAGAATTTCCAAATAGAAAATAATCTATATAAAAAATAGACGTTTAACTACATATTACCATTTATAGTCAAAGTCTATGAAGTGGAGAAGCTTATGAAATTTGTAAAGATGTCATTTGGTTTTTTAGAGTTTAGGGGTGGTCGTTTTGCAGATGAAAGATGTTCGGGTGGGGTGTGAGGTGTAAGGAGTAACGTTCATCGCAGGAACAATGCTTTGAGGGAATGCAAATCATGGTTTAATCTTTATCATTTACAAAACGATGCCATCCGTCAATAACAGGAAGGAGAAATTTGTAAAAATGATTCTTAAGAACTAGAAGGGCCTCAGGGGAGGCTCCTTTGTGGAAGTCCTCATATCCCTCTAACACAATTGGAAGATATTGTTGATAGAACGAATTGAATAACCTATAATTATAGTAAATCATGGAATTTCAAGCAATCTATCTAGATACATAATCCTATCATCGTAGAAGGCTCACTATCGCTATTTTACAGATACTCCTGAAGAATCGACAGGAACTGTCCGATCCATTTTGTGCGATGAGGGGCAGTCTATTCTGGATATTACCATTGGAGATACGCCGAAGCAGATTATTCAGCGCTGGGGCAGTCCCGATGAGATCTATGAGACCCTTAATGAGGAGAATGCAGAGGATTCATATACAATGGTTTATTATTTCGGAGACTATGTATTAGATTTGAAAGCAGATCGTGCGGATAAACCGACGCAGTACGGCTTGTATAAAAAAGCAAGAAGATAAGGAACAGCCCCAACCCAATCAGGTTGGGGTTATTTGATGTTCACTCGCGTCTTAGGTCGGACTATGAGAGTATGCGAACGGAAACTTCGCGCTGTTGAGAATAAACTTTCCCCGCCTGCGCATTCTAATGTAGTGCTGAGCAGTTGCTCTTTGAAATTACTGGAATCAGGGTCCATACCGCTATTCGGCATAAGTACGCTCCAACTGACGCGCGGACGTTTACAAACATTTTGTCAACAAGCTTGATGACGTAAGGTAGTTTTCATTTCGTTGTATTGTAAGCGCTTTCGACTTATCATAAAGCAAGAGCGACGCGGTGTATAGGATTTCAGTCGCGGTCTATATAAGAGGAGGTTCACATTCATGAGTCAAGTGAATCGTGATAATACAGGCTCCCAAGGCGGAGCAAGGGTTGCCATTCAGCGATTTGGGCGATTTCTTAGCGGCATGGTCATGCCGAATATCGGCGCTTTTATTGCATGGGGCTTAATAACGGCTCTTTTCATACCGACAGGCTGGCTGCCGAATGAAAGCTTAGCATCGCTTGTGGGACCAATGATTACTTATCTGCTTCCGCTGCTGATCGGTTTTACGGGCGGTAAGATGGTGCATGGCACGCGCGGCGGAGTCGTTGGCGCCGTAGCGACAATGGGCGTCATTGTGGGATCGGACATTCCGATGTTTTTGGGCGCAATGCTCATGGGGCCGCTTGGCGGCTGGTTTATTAAAAAGTTTGATCAACTCATAGAAGGAAAAATTCGCTCGGGCTTCGAAATGTTGGTAAACAACTTCTCGTCCGGCATCATTGGCGGCGTGCTTGCGTTGCTGGCTTTCAAAGGCATCGGACCTGTCATCGAAGCGGTCAGCAGAGTGCTGGCGAATGGCGTCGAGTTTTTGGTGAATCACAACCTGATTCCGCTGGCCAATATTTTAGTCGAGCCAGCCAAGGTACTGTTCCTGAACAATGCCATTAACCATGGCGTGCTTGGACCGATCGCAATGGATCAAGCGGTCAAAACGGGGCAATCGCTCATTTTCATGATTGAGTCTAATCCGGGTACCGGTTTAGGAATCCTGCTCGCGTATTGGCTGTTTGGACGCGGCACGGCGAAACAATCCGCACCAGGGGCGGCAATCATTCACTTCCTGGGCGGTATTCACGAAATTTATTTCCCTTACATTCTGATGAAGCCGGTTCTGCTGCTTGCGGCAATCGCCGGCGGCGTTGCAGGCACCTTCACCTTCTCCCTATTTGGAGCGGGTCTTGTTGCAACGCCATCTCCGGGCAGCATTATCGCTTATATTGCGATGACGCCAAGAGGCGGCTTGCTGCCGATGCTGGCAGGCGTTGCTGCGGCGACTATCGTATCGTTCTTGGTCGCTGCAGCCTTCTTGAAAGGAAGCAAGCAGACGGATGAGGATGATTTGGGAGCAGCTACCTCGAAGATGCAGCAAATGAAAGCAGACGCGAAAGGAACGGCGGCAGCGCCTTCCGCAGCGGAAGCGACTGATGCGCGGGAAGAAGGCGTCGTCCAAAAGGCTGTTGAAGATGTGAAGAAAATTGTATTTTCCTGCGACGCTGGGATGGGTTCCAGCGCGATGGGCGCGTCGATTCTTCGCAAGAAGCTGAAGAAAGCAGAAATCGGCGTTGCAGTTACCAATACGGCGATTAGTGAAATCCCGACGGATGCCGATATTGTTATTACCCATAAAACGTTAACGGCAAGGGCAAAACTAAAAGCACCGGAAGCCGAGCATATTTCGATTGACGATTTCCTCAAAGCAGCCGAATATGATCAATTGGTGGAACGCTTGGGCAAATCGTAACGGAATGATCGTGGAGCGCTGACGTATTTATCGTCGGCGTTTCCTCCATTTCTCGGGAAGGAGGAGAAATGTCATGATGGTCTCGAACAGGCAGCGGCGGATATTGGAAGTGCTGCTTCAGCGCAAGGAGGCTACCGCCAACGAAATAGCGGAGGAAGTGCAAATCAGCGCGCGAACGGTTCACCGCGATATTGGCGAGATGAAGGGTTTGTTGTCGGAGTATGGACTCAGCCTGGAAGCCAAGTCCGGCAAAGGAATCGCGATTCAAGGATCGAAGGAGAATGTGGCCAGGTTTCACGAATTACTCGCTCATTTCGAAACGGTCGCCTATGATTCCGAGGAAAGAAAAACGTTAATTTTATGCCGGTTGCTGGAAGCCTTTGAGCCCATCAAGCTATTCTCGCTCGCCTACGACATGCGAGCCGCTATTCCGACGATTAGCCGCGATCTGGATGAAATCGATCCACAGCTGGGCAAGCATAAGCTTCAGTTGATTCGCAAGCGAGGATATGGGGTTGAAATTAAAGGAAGCGAGCAAGCCAAGCGTTCCTTGATCGAGCGGCTCGCCCGTGATTATGTGGACGAATCCGATCTGTTCGATCCCGGCCCTATTGCCGCGAATACTTGGACGCTATCCAGCAGGCTGCTTCATATGGTCGGGAAGGAGCATTTCCTGGCTATTGAGCGCATCTTATGGGATTTGGATGAAAAATGGCCTCGCCGTTTGGCAGAGAAAGCCTATACGGGCTTGCTGCTTAAAATCTCGATCGCCATCGCCCGCATGCGCAGTGGTCATTTGCTTGCTTCTCGGCAGAGCGCCAAGCAGGAGGAAGAGAAAGCTACGGCTGATACTGTCGCTCACTCGCCTCCCCGCATACAGCCTTTTCTAGATGGATTTCGCGGGGATTGGCCTCTGCCTGAGCTAGAGGGACTGGAAGAACTGCTAACGCAAGCGATGACGGATGCAATCAAGCAAGAGGAAAACCTGCTGCACCGGAAGGGAGCGGCAGCGGCGGAGGCTGCTGAACGTCTTATTCAAGCCGTTAGCGCCAAGTTGCGTTTACCATTCGACAATGACCACTCCTTGCTGGAAGGCTTGGTCAATCATTTAGCTCCGGCGATGGAACGGCTAAGCCGGGGAGAAGCGATTCGCAATCCGCTGTTACCGCAGATTCGCAAAGATTTCGCTGATCTGTTCGCGGCAATCCGGGTAACGGTTGACGAACTGCTCGGCGGAGAAGTGGTGCCGGATGAGGAAATTGGTTATTTGGCGATGCACTTCGGCGCTTCGATTGAGAGGCTGAATCAGCTGAGACCGGTCAGGGCGATCATCGTTTGCACGAGCGGGATTGGTTCCTCTAAGCTGCTTGCGGCGCGGATCGCCAAGCAGTTTCCCCGAATTGAGCTGATTGGCAATTATTCGTGGTACGAGGCTTCTCGAATATCGCAGCATCAATACGATCTCATTGTCTCTACTGTTGATTTGCCCATTGATCCGCAGCGCTACATCAAGATTAGTCCTTTGCTGACAGCGGAGGAAACGGAGAAGCTGCGAACCTTTATGGGGAGTCTGTCCGTTAAGGAAACGCAGGACGAGGAAGTGAAGCCCGAAGGTTCAAGCGGCGGTTGGGAACGAATGAAGCGGATGAATGCATATACATCGGCCATTATTGAAGTGCTAGAGCCTTTTTCCATCGAACAGCTGCAATACCCTTCCGGGTCGCTTCCGGGCGTCATATCCGCCATGCTGGATACTCTGTCATCCGAGGCGGATTTGGAGGACGATACAGCAACAGTCGGCAAGCTGCTGTTGGAGCGGGAGCGAGCCAGCAGTCAAGCCATTGGCGGCACGAAGCTGGCATTATTTCATACTCGAAGCGACCATATTAAGAGGCCGATCCTGAAGCTTTATCGGTTGGAGGAGCCGCTGCAGCTTGGAGAGAATAAGGACCAAGAGGTGCGTCGAATTTTGCTAATGTTGGCCCCCCTTGAGCTAAGCAGGTCCGTTCTGGAAATATTGAGTGAGATTAGCGCGCTTCTGCTGCAGCCCGAATTCGAAGCTTTGCTCGAAGAGGCGGACGCGGATGCGATTAAGCGATATGTTTCGCGGGAGCTTGAATCCTATATACAGTCTAAATAGAGAGGGAGAAACCTACATGAGCATCTTAAACAAAGAGAAAGTAAAACTGAACGTTACTGTAAGCGACAAATTCGAGGCAATCCGATTGGCAGGCCAACTGCTTGTCGATGCGGGACATGTGGAACAGAGCTATGTCGATAAAATGCTGGAGCGCGAGAACGTTTCGTCCACCTATCTAGGAGCCAGACTTGCAATGCCGCACGGGACAAACGATTCCAAGCCGTTTATTAAATCCACGGGCATGTCCGTACTGGTCGTTCCAAACGGCGTAGACTTCGGAGGAGAAACGGCTAATCTTGTCATCGGGCTTGCCGCAGTCGGCGACGAGCATATGGAAGTGCTATCCAGCGTGGCTGTTCTGGTTTCAGAAGAAGAGGATATGGAGCGCATTCTCGGGTCGCAAACGGAGGAAGAACTGATCGCGATATTCGAAGAGGGGATGGAGCTATGAAGGCCGTCCACTTTGGAGCGGGGAATATCGGCCTTGGCTTTATAGGCCTGCTGCTCTCCGAGTCGGGCTACAGCGTTCAGTTCGTTGATGTAAACGCTGAGCGGGTAGCGCTCCTCAATGAACGGGGAGAGTACAAGGTTACGCTGGCGAACGAGGCTCGAGAGAGCTTTGTTGTGAAAGGCATTTCTGCAATCAATGGACGTGACGAGGAAGAGGTAGCCAAGGCGATTGCCGAAGCGGATATCGTGACAACTGCTGTCGGCGTAGGCGCGCTGCCTTACTTGGCGCGCAGCATCGCGAAAGGAATTGAGCTTCGCCTGAATGCGGGAGCGAAGCCAATTCCGTTCATCGCATGCGAGAACGCGATTGGCGGAAGTACGATCCTGAAGGGACATGTGCATGGCAAGCTGTCTCCGGACTCGAGAGAGCGTGCCGAATCCGCAGCGGTCTTCCCGGACGCGGCAGTCGATCGGATCGTTCCGCTGCAGCAGAATGAAGATCCGCTGGAAGTAATCGTGGAGCCGTTCTGCGAATGGGTCATTGACCGTTCGGCGCTTCCTGCCGACTTTCCGGCATTGCAGCATGTGAAGGCGGTCGATAGACTGGAGCCCTACATTGAGCGCAAACTTTTTACTGTTAATACGGGACATTGCAGCGCCGCATATCTCGGTTATTTGCAAGGCTACGGGACGATTCAAGAGGCTATGCAGGATAAAAGAATTGTAGATAGACTTGGTGAAGTGTTAAGCGAGACGGGTGGGGTACTTGTCCGCAAGCACGGCTTCGATGAAGCCGAGCACGGACGTTATGTGGAAATCATCAAAGATCGTTTCCGCAACCCGTACTTGACTGATGAAGTGGAGCGCGTCGGCCGTTCGCCGATTCGCAAGCTTTCGCCTAACGACCGGCTTATTCGTCCAGTCCTGCTCGCATACGAGCTTGGCATTGAGACGCCGGGCTTGGTGAAGGCGATAGCGGCCGCTCTATCATTCGATTTTGCGGATGATGCAGAGGCGCAAGAAATACAGCGCGCTATTTCCGATAACGGAGTTGCGAAGACGATTGCCCAGTATACAGGCATAGAAGAGGGGCATCCGCTTCATTCCGCGATCGTTCGCGAATACGGCACGCTTCATCAAAGGTAGGAGGCATACGCGATGACACAACAACTAGAACCACAACTTCAAGGCATTGCCGCTTCGCCGGGAATCGCAATCGCAAAAGCGGTGACGATTGAACTGGAGGAGTATATTCCTGAGAAAACAAGCGTTCAGGAGCCGGCGCAGGAGGTAGCGCGCTTTCGTCATGCGGTGAATGAAGCAAGGGAGCAGATCGAGGCCATTCGCGAAGCGACGGAACGAAGGCTTGGCGCAGAGAAAGCTGAGATTTTCGAAGGCCATCTGCTGTTGCTGGAAGACCCTGAATTAATTGATGTAGTTGTCGAAAATATCGAGAACGATGCGGTTAATGCGGAGTACGCCCTGTACGAAGTATCCCAGTCGTTCATTGACATGTTGAGCCAGCTCGATGACGAAATATTGAGAGAGCGAGCAGTCGATATCCGCGACGTTAGGGGGCGGGTGCTCGACGCGCTGCGAGGCGTTAGCAGCGGCGATCATTCGCAGCTGCAAGGGGAATGCATCGTTATTGCACGCGATTTAACGCCTTCGGACACGGCCCAATTGAATCTGGAGGCGGTGCGCGGTTTTGTAACCGAGATCGGAAGCCGCACATCCCATTCCGCTATTATGGCCCGGTCGCTGGATATCCCGGCTATCGTTGGAGCGGGCGCAGCCATTCAAGAAATTCGTTCCGGCGATTTGATCGTCATGGACGCGGTAGAAGGAAAGGTATGGATCAATCCAGATGCAGGTCAACTGGAGGAATTCCGCCTTCGTAAAGCAGCCTATGATCAGCGTAAAGCACAGCTTGCGTCGTGGATTGATAAGCCTTCGGTATCGAAGGATGGCCATCATGTCGAGCTGGCTGCCAACATTGGCAAGCTGGAGGATGTGCAGAAAGCGCTGGATAACGGGGCCGAGGGAATCGGCCTGTTCCGTACTGAGTTTCTGTACATGGGGCGTCAGGAGCTGCCGTCCGAAGAAGAGCAATTCCAAAGCTATAAATTTGTGCTTGAGAAAATGGCCGGCAAGCCGGTCGTCATCCGCACGCTCGATATTGGTGGAGACAAAGAATTGCCTTACATGGATCTGCCGAAGGAGAGCAATCCGTTTCTGGGCCAACGGGCGCTGCGTCTCTGTCTGGAGCGCGACGACCTGTTCCGCACGCAGCTTCGGGCTTTGCTTCGGGCCAGTCAATATGGCAACCTGAAGATTATGTTCCCGATGATCGCTGTTAGCGAAGAGCTCTTTGAGGCGAAGCGGATTTTGGCAGAAGAGAAGCAGCGTCTGACGGAAGCTGGCACAGCGGTTAGCGACAGCATCGAAATCGGAATGATGATCGAGGTGCCATCGGCGGCTGTCTCCGCCGATCTATTCGCTCCTCATGTTGATTTCTTCAGCATTGGCACAAACGATTTGATCCAATATACGATGGCGGCGGACCGGATGAATGAAACGGTTTCGTATCTCTATCAGCCTAGCCATCCATCTATTTTGCGTCTGATCCGCCTTGTTATTGAAGCGGCTCGCCAGGAAGGCAAGTGGGTAGGGCTTTGCGGCGAGATGGCCGGCGATCTGGCATCGGTGCCGCTGCTGCTTGGGCTTGGCCTCCATGAATTCAGCATGAGCGCCGGCTCCCTGCTGCAAACGAGGGAGCTTATTGCGGAGCTCAGCTATACGGAATGGCAGGATCATGCAAAGCATGCCTTAACGCTCGGAGGCCAGCAGGATGTACAGGCTTTCGTTCAGGACAAACGGAAAGGAGAGAATGAATAATGGTTACAAATACGTATACCGTACTGAATCCGACGGGGCTTCACGTTCGTCCGATCAAGACGATCGTGCAGGCGGCCAGTGAGTTTCCGTGCAAAATTACCGTTCTCAGCAACGGGAAGAAAGCGAATGCCAAAAGCTCGCTCAGCATGCTGACGCTCGGCATCAAGTTGAACGACGAAGTGACGCTGGAGATTGACGGCGAGCGCGAAGAAGAAGCGCTGCAGGCTATTGGCGCGCTGCTCGTTCAAATTCACGAATAAGCAAAGGGAACGACCCCTTGCTTAAAGAGACTATATTGGGGCTGCCTCATGTTGTTGAGGCAGCCCTTTTTTGTTTTTGCGATGGACGCCCCCTTAAAGGGAACTGTAAGACGAAAAACCGTCTTACAGAGCGCGTTGCTGCGCTGAAAGGGAGCTGTAAGGCGGAAATCCGTCTTACAGGGCTTGTTGCCGTCCTGAAAAGGCGCTGTAAGACGGAAAACCGTCTTACAGAGCGCTTAGCCGCTCCGAAAGGGTGCCGTAAGGTTCCGAAGCGTCTTACAGCGAGCATTGCCGCCTCGAAGGGGTGCTGTAAGGCTCGAAAGGGCCTTACAGCGAGCGATTTCGCCTCGAAAGGGAGCTGTAAGGCTCGAAAGGGCCTTACAACGTGCTTAGCAGCTCCGAAAGGGTGCCGTAAGGCTCCAAAGCGCCTTACAGCGAGCATTGCCACCTCGAAGGGGTGCCGTAAGGCTCCAAAGCGCCTTACAACGAGCGTTTTCGCCTCGAAAGGGTGCCGTAAGGCTCCAAAGCGCCTTACAGCGAGCATTGCCACCTCGAAAGGGTGCCGTAAGGCTCCAAAGCGCCTTACAGCGAGCATTGCCACCTCGAAGGGGTGCCGTAAGGCTCGAAAGGGCCTTACAGAGTGCGTTGCCGCCTCAAAAAGGAGCTGTAAGGCTCGAAAGGGCCTTACAGCGAGCGTTGCCGCCTCAAAAGGGAGCTGTAAGGCTCGAAAGGGCCTTACAGAGTGCGTTGCCGCCTCAAAAAGGAGCTGTAAGGCTCGAAAGGGCCTTACAGCGAGCGTTGCCGCCTCGAAAGGGAGCTGTAAGGCTCGAAAGCGCCTTACAGCGAGCGTTTTCGCCTCGAAAAGGAGCTGTAAGGCTCGAAAGGGCCTTACAGCGAGCGTTGCCGCCTCGAAAAGGAGCTTGTAAGGCTCCAAAGCGCCTTACAGAGCGCGTTACCGCCCCTAATGCGAGCCCCAAGCCCGAAACCCGCCTTGCAGGCGGGCTGACTATAGACGACGTGAGCTCCTTTTTGTCCAACTCTAGCTAAGCTATTAATCATCCCCCCCATCCCCAAAGACACCGCCAACGGCTAAAGCAGCCTTGACGTTAGCAAGATTGAAAAATACAATAAGAGCGTGAAAACCATATAAATCCCAATTATGGATGAATAAAAAAAGACTTTTGTTTGCATCGGAAAACGATAGGAAACAGGCAGGTGAGTCATGAGCCATAACAAATGGGTAGGCTTGCTGCTTATCAACGCTCTACTGATGGCGGCAGTCATTGTTTATTTTCAAAGCCTCGGTCCGTTCAATTTCACGTTTGATGCCATGTACGCCATGTGCCTGATTGCGATTGGGACATTTGTTTATTTGAACACAACGGTCGTGTCTTCGGTCAAATGGTTTATTCTCATGATGTATATGGTCGCTTGGATTCTCGTTTTGCTGAACGGGGGCGACTATCTGTATTACGGCATCGCCCGCATATTGATGAGTTTTGCGCCAAATGTGCTGTTTATGTTCTATGTTCATTTCACCCACATCCCCAAGAAGCGGCTGTACTATAAATGGAACACGCTGCTACTCCTATCAACCGCATTGACCGCGATTGCCCTGCTTAGCTTTGTGACCGTTTTGAGCTATGTTCTTTTCCTTCACATGTTGTTCGCGATCGTCATTTGCTTCGGGCTCTCGGTCCATTACAACGCCAGACAAAGGGAAGCGCTCGGGAAAGACCGAAAAGTGCTGAACATTTCCATCGCGATCTCGCTGTTCCCGTTTATAGCCGCTTATACGTTTCTAAGGAACTTTGTTCCGGGTGAGCTGAAGTACTACTCTATCTTTACGATCATCGCGCTCCCGATCGTCGTCGCTTATTTGTTGATTAAACGAAACGGCCTGCAGGTCAGCTTGAACTATCGCCTCATTGCGAGGCTGTCGGGGCTGGGCCTTGGCGTGATGGCATTATTTTATTCGTTTTGCGTCTATGCGATGGGCCTTGCCGCGTCGCAAACGCTGCTGCTTACAGCAGTTGCAAGCACGTTGATCTACGGTTATATGCTGCTGCAGGGCTACCTGTCGGCCAGACAGCTCTATTCGCTCAACGGAACGAAGGAGCGGCTGGAAAAGGAACGACAGGAGCTGCTGCGGAAAATGAGCTATGACGACTACCTCAGCACGTTGAGCGGCTTGATCCGGCAGTTTATCGACCGGACGATTCCGCTGGACGGCTCACTGGTCATTTGGAAGGAGAATAACCGCTGTTATGTGCTGGAGCAGAACGGCGTTTTCGAACAGTTTTCGCTTAAAAGGTTCGATTTGAACGAGCTGAAGGATGAGATGTCGACGTTAACCTATCTGGATTCGTCCTATCTCTGTTTTCCGCTGACATACAAAAAAGCGGTGAACGGATGGCTTGTCGCCGGGCATAAAATAGACAGGGGCAAGTTTACTGACAAAGAGCTTCAGACGATGAGCATGGTGGCCGACACCGTATCGGAAATTTTGAAAACGACAGAAATTTTGCACGAGCACCAACAGAGATTCGTAGCTCTCCCCAGTCTGAGCTATGAGCAATATTTCAATATTTCGCTCATTCATAAGACCGAAGAGATCCGCAAAAGCTTGTCTCATTATCTTCATGATGAAGTGCTGCAAGTTATTTTGGCCGCGCGGAACATGACGGAATCGCTAAGCACGCAGGACAAGGAGATTCAGACGCTTATCTTGGATACATTGAATGAGCTGAATGCTTCAATCCGGGAAAGACTGTTTGACATTTATCCGACGACTTTGGCTGATTTGGGGCTGTATCAGAGCTTAAGCGCGCTGTGCGGCAAGCTGAAGGCGGGGGCGGTGCAGCAGCCGCAGCTCAAAATCCGCTTGGAATCAGACCCTAATCTGGAGATAGACGGGGAACTGCAATACCTGGTGTTCCGCACGGCCAAGGAGCTGCTGCAAAATGCGGTCAAACACGCGCAGGCAAGCGAGATTGTTGTTTCGCTGCATGTCACCAGTGACGGGCTGCTCCTGCTCGATGTGTTGGACGATGGAGTCGGCTTCGACTTCGGTGACGCTGTGGAGGAAGATGCAGCGGCATCTTCTATCGGATTGCTGTCGATCAAGCAAGAGATGAAGCTGGTTCGCGGCGATTTCTCCATCAGGCGGAACGACGGGCCGGGCATGCATATTCATATCAAAATTCCGATGAAGGGTGGAACGGAAGATGGACATGCACATTATGCTGTTTGATGATCATAAGCTGTTTGCCAAAAGTCTTGAAATCGCGATGAAGGAACTCGTCGGCAAGTTCGAGACGTTTTCCGACACCACTAAAGCGGTCGAGATCGTTGAGAAGAGGCGCCCAGATGTCATTTTGATGGATGTCCATATGGGGGAGGTTAACGGGCTGGAGGTGGCGCGCGCCATTCTGGAGCGTTTTCCCGATCAGAAGCTGCTCTTCCTATCTGGCTACGATCTGGTCGAATATTGCAATCAGGCGATTAAAATGGGGGCGCGAGGTTTTATTAACAAAAGCGTCTCGATCCACGATCTGGCCGATCAAATTCGGCGAGTGGCTGAGGGTGCGGTTATTTTTCCAAAGCATGAGAACAAGGTCGAGCCCCTGACGGATCGTGAGAAGGAAATACTGCAATTAACCGCTGAGGGCTTGAAACAGCAGGAGGTGGCAGATCGGCTGTACATTAGCAGGCGAACGGTCAACAATCATCTCCAGACAATTAACGATAAGCTTGGCGTACATTCCACGGTGACGGCGATTATAAGGGGCATTGAGCTTGGGAGCGTTAAGCTGAAGCGCATGAAATGAATAACGGGAAGGCAGGCGGAAGCGCCTGTCTTTTTTATTTGAACCGACAATGAACTGCCGCTTCTTCCTCCCTAAGTGTGGAAATGTGCACAAAATACTCATTTGAAAGCTCGATTTCCGGCTTATACTGAACCCAACAGCACAATGAAAGCCGTTGCAAGGCGGCGAGCGGCCGATTCGGCCGCAGATCAAATCCTGTTAGGTGCAAAAGGAGCGGGGACCATGTTAAAGCTGATCGATTTAAGCTTTGGATACGCGCAAATGATTTTGAATGAAGTGAGCTTTACGTTCGAGCCAGGGAAGCTGTACTTTCTATTGGCTAAGAACGGAGCGGGAAAAAGCACGCTCTTCCGTCTGCTGTCGCAAGACTTGAGGCCGGACGTCGGCTGCGTGCAGGCGGAAAACAGCGTTATATTGCATCGCCAAACGCCCGTTTACTTCGAGGATATGACGGTGAAGGAAAACATCGAATGCTTTCTCGAACTGCTCGACACCCGAAAGAGATACGACGATGTGAAAATGAAATTCGCTCTAGAGGAAATTGAAGGAAAAGTGGCGCGCAAGCTGTCCGGCGGAGAGAAGCAGCGGCTGTATTTAGCAATTACGGAGATGTGCGACGACGAGATCCGATTATACGATGAAGCGGATGCGGCACTCGATGCAATGAACCGAACCAACTATTACCGTGAGGTGTTGCAGCGGGATGCCGCCGAAGGGAAAACCGTCATTGCCATCAGCCATCACATCAGCGAGAGCTTGAAGTACGCAGATCGGATCTGTTTCCTGTCCAATCATAAGCTGCACGACATCGACCCGACTGCTTTACCGTCCGATCTGGCGGACAAGAACGAGCAAAAAATAATGGAGATTTTAGAAAAGGAATGTGAAGCCCATTGAAAAAGCTAACGGTCCATTTTTTGAAAGCTGATTTGCGCATGCCGCATCTCGTGTTCTGGGACTGGATGTTCCCGCTCATCTTAATTGTCGCCTTCAGCCTCTTCGTGAAGTCGCAGCAGTTCTCGAGCTTCCTGCTGCCGGGCTTCGTCAGTCTCTTTATTTTGCAAAGCATCGTCTTCTCGCTGCCGTATCGGCTTGCTCAGTTCCGTGAACAAGGCATCCTGGCCTTGATTGCGAAGAAAGGTTCCCCGGCCAAGCTGCTGGCTGGATTCTACTTAAGTCGAGTATTCATTCTGATCGTTCAGACGGCGCTTGTTATCGTCTTGGGAAAGATTACGCTCGGCGTGTCGCTGAACATCAATTGGCTGTTGCTGCCGGTCGCGCTTACGATTTCCGTCGTTTTGTTCTTGCTGCTGGCCAGCCTGTGCGGTTGGGTCGTGAAATCGCAAAACGCAGCTTTAGGCTTGGCCCAAGCCGTATACTTCGGGCTGATTGCCGCCTCAGGTATTTTTTACCCAATCGAGAAAAGTCCTGAGCTGCTGAGTATCGCGGCCCAGTTTTCGCCTCTATACTATGTCAATAATCTATGGA
This sequence comes from Paenibacillus sp. NPDC058071, assembly GCF_042885235.1. Lineage (NCBI taxonomy): Bacteria > Bacillati > Bacillota > Bacilli > Caryophanales > Paenibacillaceae > Paenibacillus > Paenibacillus sp. NPDC058071. Next base: position 126,234 of record NZ_JBHVSK010000008.1, on the reverse strand, counting down.
GCAGCGCGCTGCTGCGGCAGGACATCAACGTGGTCGGCAGTGTGGGTGCGAGCGGCGCTTTCCTCCTGTTGTTCCTGTTCGTACTGGCTGCGCTCGTTAAAGGAGCTAAAAGAAGCAGTCCGCAGCACAGAGCTTCCGCTCAAGTGGAGAAATAGCTGCAATCAGCGTAGCGGCACGACGATACGACGGCTCCGATTACAATGAAAGGTTGGGATGCGAGTGGAGTATTTAATTGAAACGGGTTCGCTGAGCAAGCAATACGGCCGCGATGTTATTGTTAACGAAGTGAATTTGAAGGTCCGTGCGGGCACCATCTACGGCCTGCTCGGCGAGAACGGTGCTGGGAAAACAACGCTGATGAAGATGCTTACGACGCTTACGCTGCCGACGCAGGGGACGATTAAGCTGTTCGGGACGACGCTCGATCGCAATAGCGGCTTAATGAGCAAGGTGGGGACGATGATTGAGACCCCGGTGTTCTACCCCTCATTAAGCGCAGAAGAGAATTTGACGATCCATTGCAGGTACAAGAATGCACCGCTAGCCGATATGAAGGAATACCTCGAGCTGCTGGGCATCTACCGGCATAAGGACAAAAAGGTGAAAAGTCTCTCGCTAGGCATGAAGCAGAGGCTGGGGCTGGCGCGCGCGCTTATCGGTAACCCTGAGCTGTTGATTCTCGATGAGCCGATTAACGGACTAGACCCGTCCGGAATAAAAGAAATTCGCGAGCTGCTGATCGGGCTGAAAAAAGAAAGAGGAACGACCATTTTGCTATCAAGCCATATATTGCACGAAATCGAGCATTGCGCAGACACGATCGGTTTTATGCATAGAGGAGTACTTTACAAGGAGAAAGCGGTCGATGAGTTCCGGCATTCCGAAAGTCTTGAGGACTACTATATGAGCTGGATCGATGAGAGGGAGGAGGGAGAAGCGATATGAGCTTGCTGGCTTTGGAGGGGGTTAAATGTAAACCTGGTAAAATAACGCTGACCTTTCTGTCTTTTAACGCAGCTCTGTTTTTGATGCTATACGCATTAGGGATGAGCACGGGGGGGCTGGCCATGTTCCCAGATATGCATGCGGCGATTAAGGAGATTAACCATTCCATCGTCTGGCCGGGATGCTTTATTTTCTCGGGAGTATGGGCGGCCAAAATAGGAATACAGGAGTTTAGGGATAAAACAATTGCGGCTATATGGGCGAGCGGTATCTCTCGCGGTAGGCTTGCCGCAGTAAAGCTGATATGGATTAGCGGGCTTGGCATCTTGGCTGCGGCGCTGTCGACCCTGCTGCAAAACGCGCTATTGCTGCTGCTCTCCCCCTATACCTATTATGCCGAACAGCCGATGACGATAGCCTCGCATTTTTCTGCCTCCTATATTGGAGAAGTAGGCTGGAGCGCGTTATGCATAGGGCTGACGGTTTTGCTGGCAGTGGCGATCGGGCTAAGAAGCTTCTCGTCAACGGTGACCATCGTGGCCTCCACGGCGTTCGGCGTCATCTGGGCGTTCCAGTTGGGCCTTCCAGGCACGATTATAGACGCGGAGAGCGTACGACTGCTTCTGGTACTGGCGGGTTTGCTGAGCGTTGGTTTCCTTATGCCTTATATCCGCCGGCTAGATCTTTGAGAGAGGGGGGCGGCGTAGGGGCGAAAAGACAAACCCCCAGCCGCGCTGGGGGTTTGTCTATGCTTGAGAATTTATTTTGCGTTCTCATCCGGCTGATGGATGCCGAAAATGTTCCCTTCCGTGTCCACAAAGTATCCTTGCCACGCCATGCCAGGCAGCGCATGCTTGGGCACAGCAACCGTACCGCCAAGACTTAAAATCTTTTGTTCCGTCAAATCGTAGTCGCCTACGCCTAACGTACATGCATAACCGTTCATCGCTTGGCCTGGCTGCGGCGGCTCTCCTCTACGCTTCACCAGAGCTCCGTTGATCCCCATTTCGTTGTCATCGCCTGTTACGGCTCCGAAATAGGGAACCCCGGCATAATCGCTCCAATCCTGAAACGTCCAGCCAAATGCTTCCCCATAAAACGTTTTGGCGCGCTCCATGTCGTCTACATGAATTTCGAAATGAATAAGTCGGCCCATCATTATTCCTCCTATGCTTTTGCGATCTGATTTCCTTATATCATTCTTCTATTAGCATTTCCAATCCTATTGGATCTATTAACGATAAAATAATTTTTTGATTGCTGAAAAAGCCCGTGGTTGCGCAGTTGCAACCGCAAGTGGCGCAAACGCAACCTCAAATATATAGCGCCGCTCCCTTTGTTTTTCTATAATTTAGGCAACAGATAGCAAAGGAGAGAATGCCTATGTCATTTGGCGAAAAATTACTGAGGCTAAGAAAAGAAAAAGGTTATTCCCAGGAGGTGCTGGCCGAAAGGCTGAATACAACGAGACAGGCGGTCAGCAAGTGGGAGAATGGGCAAGGGTTTCCCGAAACCGAAAAGCTGCTCATGCTCGGCAACCTATTCGAGGTATCCATCGATTATTTGCTCAAGGAAACCGAGGAGAAGAGCGACGGAGAAGATCGAGGTTATTATGTCAGCCAAGAGATGGCGGAAGGCTATTTGAGTTATCAGCAGAAGCTGGCTAACCGTCTTGCGATGGGTTTTGGTCTCATTATTCTCGCTTTCGTACCCTATTTAATGTTTCGTCAGGAACCTGTTGTTTACGCGATCCTAATCGTTTTGTTGGCCGCAGCGGGTATCGTGACCTTCCTGTCGGCAATATTGAAGGACGAGGAACGGTATCACGTGCTGGAGAAAGAAGCCCTCATGCTGGATCAGAACTATGTGAAGCAGTTGACAGAGCGGGTGAACCGCTTAAAGAAGAGATACGCCGTCGTGATCACGGTCGGGGTCGGATTGGCGGCGATAGGGGGAATGGTTTTTGCCCTTGAAGAAAAAGGGATCACGGAGGGGGCGCTGGCGCCTTATTATCCGGTCTGCGTCGTTCTGATCGCCATTGGCGCGTATGCGTTCATCCGCGCGTCGACGCCATGGACCGCCTATGATCTGCTGATTCACAATGAAAAGTATGTCAATCGCAGAAACGCGAGCTTCTGGAGAAAAGTTAGAAAAAAACTCATCGATTAAGTCGACCGCTTGGCACGAAAGCTGAGGCCGTTCCGCAAGTCATGATGATGACGGGACGGCCTTTTCGGTTTGCTATGCCGCTTACAGGATAACATTCTCAAAACCTTGCTATATTTGCAAGGAATAGCGTATTCTTTCTGTATATAATAGGAGAAGCGACGGTTCTTTCATGTAAAACTACGATCGCATCAACTTAGACAGGATGTGCATAACCATCGGCCCTTACAAAAAATTGAAAGATTATTTAATGGATTCGCCTATGGAGCTATCCGATTTCATGGTCCTTTCTATTTTAATAACGGAGATGGTGTGCCGCGAACACCAGCATCATACGGTAATCGGCTGCCTGAGTCCCGCAAATATAAGTATTCATTTGACAGAAAATATAGCTGTCTTGTCCGAGAGAGTGGAATGGCATGCGGCCGCTTATTGCTCCCCGGAGCAGACCGGCCGAATCAACCATATTCCGGACGAACGCAGCGATTTATATGTATTGGGCGTTATTTTGTATGAGCTGTTGAACGGCCGGTTGCCGTTTCAACCGCAAGGCGGCGAGGATTGGGGGACGGCGCATATCCATAGACTGCCGCAGCCGCCGCTCGCCCATCGGAAGGAAGACGACGGGTCGCTGCAGGCCGTCCTGTTGAAGCTACTGGCCAAGTCGCCTGAGGACCGCTATCAGAGTGCATACGGACTGCTTGATGATTTAAGGCAGTTTGAAAATAGATTGAAAAACGGCGAACCATCGACGTCCTTCGAGATTGGCCGGATGGACAACGTCCGCTCATTTCGGTATCCAGACCGTTTATACGGCTGGTCGGCCGAATGGGAGCGGCTGGAGTCTGGACTTGAACAGGCTGCCGAAGGGTTGAAGGCGGTGCGATGGGTGGCCGGCAGCGAGGGAATTGGCAAGACGGCGCTCGTTCATCGTCTGCGATCGAAGGCTGTCCGGTTGGGCGGCCGTTTTGTTGAGGGCAGCGCTGATCCAATTCGCCCAATGCGACCTTATGAACCTCTTCTGCAAGCGGTAACGCAATGGATGCATCAGCTTTGGAGCGAGCCGGCCGATCGCATTGAGAGGTTTAAGGAAGAGCTTCAAGCGAGGCTTGGAGAAGAAGAGATGCGGACGCTTGCTGCGTTATTGCCGGAAGCTAGACCGTTGTTTGAAGAAAATCATAATGAGGGCATAGCCGTTCCGTATGACAGCGCTGACAATCGCTTCGGAGAGCTGCTGCTTGAATTGCTTCGCTGTTTGGCAGCGGGCATGCCGCCGCTTGTGCTGTTCATCGATAACTTGCAATGGGCCGATAAGGGCACGCATGCCGTTATTCGAGCACTGGCTCTAGAGGATCAGACGCCCGGGCTATTGCTGATCGGCGCTTGCCGGACGGATGATAACGGCGGCTTTTTGGAGAATAACGGTGAGCGGGCGCATGTACAGGAATCCGCTTGGCTGGCCGAACGGTGGCAGAACCATCCGCTGGAGCTGCTGGCTCTTCTGCCGTGGAGCCAAGAAGAGACAAATCAATATGTATCCGATATTGTGCAAGAAAATTCGGCGCGCATTCGTCTGCTGGCCGGTTCCATATATGACCGAACCGGCGGCTATCCTCATTCTGTCCGTCTCTTGCTGGAAAGCTGGCTGAAGGAAAAGAAACTTGGCTTCGATGAGAAGCGGCGCCAATGGGTATGGGATTCGGAAGTCATTCGGCAAATGAATGAGTCGGAACCGAACCGCCGTCTCATGGAAGCGAGTTTCGCCAAGCTTTCGGATGCATTGAAGCGCGTGCTAGCAACGGCTGCTGCAATCGGCCCGGTTTTCCGCCTGCAGCTTTTAGGCGAAGCCTGTGAGTTAACGCCGGATGCAGCGATTTCGCTGCTTCATGAAGCGGAATTGGGAGGAATCATTTGCCGGGAAGAGGATACCGAGCCTTTCAACGGACAGGATATCGGCTATTTGTTTGTACACGACTATTTACGCCAGCTAGCGTATTCGTTCGAGCCGGAACAGAATGCGGAGCGGCACTGGAAGATTGGTAGCATTCTGCAGCAACGTCTGCCGAGCATGAGCGAAGAGCTGACGCTGGCGGCGGTCGATCACTTTAATCTTGGCGTTTCGGTTATGTCGGCCCAAGAGAAGCTTCAGCTCGCAGAGCATAATCTTCATGCAGGGCTGAACGCGCTGGACGGCGGGCGATATGCCAAAGGGGTTCGATACGCGGAAGCCGGGCTGCGTTTGGTCGCGGAGCCGTCCGGCGTCGAGTCGGAGGCGCTGGTTATACGGCTAAGGCTGGCATTGGCGTGGTCGGAATATTTGTGCGGTCATGCTGAGAAGGCTAAGCGGATTTTGCAGGACTTGGAACAGGGAGAAGAGAATCTCACTCGGGCGGACCGGTCGTTAATTTGGACGCCCTTGATTCAGTTTCATGCTTTTATTGATAGCGAAACCGCCATCCATTATGGAAAAATGGCATTGCAGGCTTATGGCTGGAAGCTTCGGGAGAGGGGCTCCAAGCTTTCCATCCTGAAGGAGATCGTGCTCACACAAACGTTGCTGTATCGAAATCGAAATAAGCTTCATCAATGGCCCATGAATCGCGACAACGATTATGCGGCCTTATGCCAGCATGTGGTGCAGCTTGCATTTCCGCTGCTCCTCACCGATCCCGAGTCGCTAGTTGAGCTGTTTGCCCGGTTTATTCGCTACGGTCTTCAAAGAGGGATGAATGAATGGCTGGCCTTCATTATTGGCATCTATGAACTGCTGCTGCGACGGGTTTTCTCGGAATATTCGGAAGCTGCTTCTTTTGCCATTCCGTCGTTACTGCCCAGCATTTCCGTGTCGGAATCAGGGACGAAGCATCGGCTGGCGTATATCATAGGCCTGTCCGAGCAATTGCAACAGCCGCGGGAAGCATCCGCCTATTTGAACAAGGCGATGCGCCACGGGCTGGAGCTTGGGGATAAAGACTTTGCGAATATGGCCTGGGTCACTTGTCTAATTACGCATAATGACAATCTTTACGCCTTGGCGGAGCTATTGAGCTATTTTAACGAGCGCATCCAGAAAAACGCCGGCGAAAAAATGCTGGAGCTGGCGCAGATAGCAGACAGCTATCTGGCGTCGCTGCAAGATGATTCTTTGCTGAATAGCTTCATCGCCATTCCGCCGGGCGGTCTGTCGGGGCAGCCGCTCGAAGATAATTACGGCTATGTATGCAAGCTGGAAGCGGCTTACTTGTCCGGCCATTACCGGGAGGCGCTGTTCTGGGCGAAATGCGGAAGGGAGAATGAATTGCCGTCCGACTGGGCGCGCATTCGGAAGCATCGTTTCTATGAAACGATGGCTTTAGCCGCACTATACCCGGAAGCCGCTGCGGAAGAACGTAAACAAATAGGCAGAGCCTTACGCAAGCAACTGCAGAAGATGAAGAAGTGGAAAGGTTTTCTTGGCCATCACTCTTCCGCGCAATTGCTGCTGATGGCGGAAAAGGAGCGGATAACCCGCGGCCAGCAGAAAGCCATCAGCCAATACGCGGCTGCGATCAAGCAGGCCCGTATCGAGAAATACGGGCTGATGGAGGCTATTGCCTGCGAACGGCTGGGGGTCTACTACGAGCGAGAGGTACGGAGCCGAGCGGGAGCGATGATCTCCCTAATGGACGCATGCACGGCGTATTCGCTCTGGGGCCTTACTGCTAAAGTGACGCAAATTCGAACCCGTCATGCTGATTTGCTTCATACTGCGGCAAAAACATATGAAGGTCCGGTTTTAGAATATAGGAACGAAGCCTCCATCATCGGCGAGCAGCTGTCGTTGACGGAGTCCCCGGCCGAGTCGTCGGTAAATGATAATGAACTGCTGCAGCAAATCATCGATTGGTCTGGCAATCCGGGGAATGGAGCTTGGCCGGATAGCTTGCTGGAGGCCGCTCTTCGACAATCCGGGGCCGACCGGGGATTGGTCTTGCAATCGGCGGGCAGCGAAGGCTACCGTATCGCAGCACACTCTGAGCCGTTGCCGAGCGAGGCGGCTGCCTCCGATCGGTTTGCGGAGAGCGTATTGCGCCATATCGCGGTAACGAAAAAGCCGATCATTATTTTCGATGCGCGGCAAAGCCACTTTATAACTGATCCGTATATACAGGAGCAAGAGCCCCGTTCGATTCTATGTATGCCTGTTGTTATTCCGGGCCAGGGGTCTTCGCTTTTGCTCTATTTAGAGAATCGGCAAGTGCCGGGCGTTTTTACGGATCGGGACGTGAAGGTGCTGGAGCTGATCGCTGCGAGAATGATCTACTTCAAGATGTTAGAGGACGGGGCAGATGCCGCTCCGTATGCAGCGGCATCTGCAATAACGGAAAACGTCGCAAAATCGGAATCGGAGTTAACCGCCGATAATGAAGTTGGAAGCTTGTATACGGCCCAGTCTGACATTCCGGGGCTGGTGGAGCAGCTGACTGTCCGTGAAATTGAAATTTTAACGGCGCTTGCGGAAGGGCTGTCGAACAGAGAAATTGCTGAGAGGCTCGCTATTGCCGAGACGACGGTGAAGACGCACACAACCCGAATTTTCGGTAAGCTGGGCGTGAAGCGGCGCGGACAAGCGGTTATCCGAGCCAAGGAGCTGCAATTAGTGGATTAATAAGACGGACAACGATAAACAAAAAGCGCAAGTTCCGGCGGGACCGATCCCTAGTATGGGCTAGTCCGGCCTTGGAACTTGCGCTTTTTTTTTCATGAACGGGAGCAGTTGTCGCTTATAACGCCCTCATTCGATTGTTTCTTGGATTGTGCTCGAGTTCTGCCAGTCCTAATGCCTCCATTAAAGGCGGGATATACATGCCGAACCTGCCTCGCAACCCTTTCTTCAACCCGTACCAGCCGCCGATTGGATTTTCAGGGGAACGCCCCCAAGCCTCAACCGTGCCATCTTTAGCGGGCTTTTGTTCATCGGCGCTCCCAAGTTCCATCCAGTCTCCATATTCCTTGAGCATCGCATATAAATCGTCTACACAACGATAGTCGTAATGTAAAACCGTTTTGCCTACTGTGCATACAATAATGGGCTTGCCGTCCTTTTCGTCCTTATACATTTCGTATTCGGAAGTTTGAGGGGGAGTCTTAAGTTTCCATGGATTTTCTTTGGTTCCCATCGCTGTCGACATCATTCGTAACTCCTTAGAAGTGAATTGGTACTTAAGAACAGCATATCACAATGAGGTGAATTCTATTGCATTTCAAATTTTTTAAAACCTAGTATACAAATGGGATTGACATGATTTAGGTGGAGATGCTATCATTAATTCAACAAAATTAATAACTACTTATCAGTAATTGATAAAAGAGGAGTGATTTTGTTACTGAAGTATGTAAGACTTAATAGAGGGACGTCTGAAGTACCACGTTTTAGAAAAGAAATTTAACTTTTGGGAGGATTGAAGATGAAAAAGAAGATTACAGGTGTACTATTGCTCACAATAATCATTGCCTTAACGAGTGTTCTTGCAGGTTGCGGAGACGGATCATCCAAGAAAAAGATTTCGGTGGGCTCCAAGAACTTTACCGAATCGCTCCTGCTTGGTGAAATGTTTGCATTGGCGCTTGAAGACGCTGGCCTTAAAGTTGACCGCAAGCTGAACCTCGGCGGTACGCTGATTGCTCATGAGGCGCTGAAAAAAGGCGAGATCGACGTTTATCCGGAGTATACAGGAACGGGCCTGCTGAACATTCTGAATGAAAAGCCTCTTCCAGATCCTAAGCAAGTGTATGATCTCGTATCCGACTTCTACAAGAAGGAGTTCAACCTGGTCTGGCTCGATCCTTCCCAAGCTAATAATACCCAAGCGATCGCGATTTCACGCGCGGCTTCCGAGAAATACGGCATTACGACGCTCACCGAGCTGCAAGCAAAAGCAGGCGAAATCAACTTTGCGGCCGTTCCTGAATTTGAAGAACGCGAGGATGGACTGCTTGGCATGAACCGCGTTTACGGAGATTTCAAATTCAAAAGCTTGAAACTGTTCGACTATGGCGTTAAGTATCGCGTAGTTCTGAACGACGAAGCTCAAGCTACAGTTGCTTTTGGAACGGACGGCGAGCTGCTCAACCCGGATCTGATCGTACTGAAAGACGACAAGCAATTGTGGCCTCCATACAATGTAGCGCCGGTTATTCGTCAATCGGTATTGGATGAAAACAAGGATGTAAGCAAAATCCTTAACGCCATTACGGCGAAGCTGGACGACAAGACACTGCAAAAGCTGAATGCTGAAGTCGATATTAATAAGAAAGAATATAAAGACGTAGCTAAGCAATTTCTTAAAGATAATGCACTAATCAAATAATCTTTAGCCTCGGAACACCATCCCCATAAGGGATGGTGTTCTATATCGTCTGCTCGGGTCCTGATGCATGCAGGGAACCGCGCTGTTAAAGTGTTTCATTTCATCAACATGACGAGGAGTATGCCTATGAGTACCCCATTCGTTTTAAACGGAACCGGTTTAAAGCTGGAATATTTGGATGCGATATTGGCAGGAGAGCGATTGCCGATAAGTATGGCTAAGTTGAATAGCAGCCAGGAGGCAAGTAATTCTTCCCGGCAGTCGGAAACGGAGCAGACTAGGTTCGGACAGCAGGAAGAGAGTGTCCTGGAAGCTTTAAGAGACTATGTCCAATATGACGGTGGGCTGCTGCCGAGCGAAATAGGTCTGCTCAGCCTTTATCTCCTTTTGAATCATACCGTCAAACTGGAAGGCAAATGGAGCGGCGAACTTGTGGAAAGAGCATTGTTCTTTGTGAACAATCAGATCGAGCCATCTCTCCATCAAGCGAATCGGACGGAGAGGTCCGCCATGAGCGAGCTTATGCTCATTCTTTATGGAGAAGAGGAGCTGCTTTGCCGCCATCAAGGACAAATCAAAGTCGTTGGGGAATTGTTTCGGGAGATGGGGCTCAGCAAGCTTCGATTCACTGAGGAAGATATGGCGTATGTGACAAGTCTTTGCTGTGTTTCTACGGCGATCGCCATTTACACGGCTGCCGAGGCTTCAAGGCTGGCGAAAACAGCGGATATTTGCGTGGCGATGCAGCTTGAAGCGATACGCGGGGAGACGGGCGCCTTCGATCGGCGGCTGCATGAATTGGGCAGACCCTATGCGAGCCAGATTGAAGTGGCGGAAAACATCAGAAGATTAATCGCTGAAAGTGAATTTACGACCGAGAGAGGGCGGGAGGCATATGGCGGTGACAATGGACCGCGCTGCCAGGACGCCATCAGTATCCGTGCCGTACCGCAAACCCATGGAGGTTTTAGAGATACGCTCAGGTGGCTGAAGGAACAGCTGGGACAAGACATCAATGCAATTGCCGAGCAATCGAACCCTTTGTTAGGGTACGTATTGGATTTGCTCACCGTCGGTCTGATTGATTTAGGCAATATTAGCGAAAGAAGAAGCTTCAGGCTCTTGGACAGCAAAATGTCTTACGGGCTTCCCATGAATTTGGTTGGCGAAAATCCGGGTTTCAATCATGGATTTCCTGTCATTCAAGCCTCTGCCGCCGGCATACTGGGAGAAATGAAATTGCTCGCTGCTCCGGGCAACGCTTTTTCAAAGTTCGATCCGATTACGAAAAAATATCGGTGCGGCACTTTCCAGTCCGCCTTAAAGGTGATGGATGCAGTCTCGCTGCTGAACAAGATTTTGGGCATCGAAATGTACATGGCCGCACAGGGGATGGATTTTGCCAAAGCCAAGCTGACTGATTTCGAGTTTGGAGCAGGTTCGAAAGAAGCGCTCCAAGCTTTTAGAAAATATGTGCGTACGGTGCATGTGAACCGCTTTGCATCGCCGGATATGGTTGCTGCCGAGCAGGCTGTCCTAGATGGCGTTGTGCTGAATGCAGTGGAAAACGCAATCGGAAACTTAAGGTAGGTGGCAGGCGATGAAGACGACAGATTTTTATATCGATGGCTACAGCTTAACGATCGAACAGATTATTAAAGCGGTGCGCGGGCAACTGGGAACGGCGGGCTTGGGACAGGAAGCGGCGTCGAGATGCCAGGGCAGCCGGACGCAGATTACGCGCTGGCTTGAGGCGGATGCTCCCATTGTGTATGGCGTGAACACGGGACTCGGCAATTTGAAGGATACGGCGTTGTCGCCGGAAGAGCATTTGGCATGGAATAAAACGATTCCTTATCCCCATGCAGTGGGAGTGGGGCAGTTTTTAAACCCCGTCATTACAAGAGCATCGCTGCTTATACGGGCCAATGTGCTGAGCCGGGGATATTCCGGTGTAAGACCGGAGCTGATCAATCGGATGCTTGATGTTTTCAATCGCGGAATTGCGCCGGCGATCCGCGAGCTGGGTTCGACCGGGTTAAGCGACCTTGGACCGCTGGCTCACAACGCGATGGTCGTTGGCGGGCTGGAGGAAGCGGAAGTGTTCTATGAGGGCAAGCGGATGCAAGCGCAAGCTTGTTTCGAAGCGTTGGACATGGAGGCTGTATTCCCTCTGGAGTGCAAAGAGGTGCTTGCGCAAATGAACGGCTCAACGATGACGCAAGCTATCGCTATTTTTGCTTGTCATAATATGCAGCAATTGCTGGACATTGAGCGGAAGATCGAAGCTGTTCTGGGCGATGTTAAGGGGATTTCTATCGATTCGAAGGACCAGGTCGATCGAGCGGTCGAGAGCGCTTTTGGGATTATTTTGAATACGGTAAACTTCGAAAACAATATTACTTGCGACAATCCGCTGCTCTTCGAGGCAGAGGACGGCTACGAAGCGGTCATGGGCTGCAATTGCAGCAATACGCAAGTGGGCTATGTAATGGACCTGCTTACTATTTTACTTGTGGATAAGGCGAGCTTTGTTTTGGAGCATTTAAACAGGCTGGAGGAAGCGGGCGCAGTCAAGCTGGATGCCATCCGAGAAGCGGCTTCTGCAAGAGTCGGGCTCATCCATTCGTTATCGATACCGGCCAGCGCCGATTCGATTCCTACTAAGGCCAACCAGGAGGACCATGTAGAATTCAGCTTTGGGGCAGCTAGAAAAGCGATGAAGGCGTTGGATGCTTATCAATCGCTGTTATCGTTGCTAATGGCTGCGGCGGTCAAAGTCGATACAGCCCGCAGCGGGGGTGGCAAGGCGACGGAAGCATTTCCTGATTTGCAAGTGAATGCTGCGGGCTCCTCTGCTCGATTGGCTGCTAGTCTTCAGAGCTATTTGTCAGAGCAATACTATCTTATTCCGTTGCTTTTGCACGAGGGATGAATGTTGCTCAGTTTAATAAAAAAATCCACATTCGTTTTATAGAATGTGGATTTTTCATTTTATGTAATGTTATTGATGCAATTTGTCGAATCTCATATAATCATAGTAAATGATGGAATATTAGGTCCATCTATCTAAGGTTGACGATCCTATTAAAGTAAAAGGCTGGATTATATGTTGATGCGAATGAGAAAAATCACCTGTCTTGCAGTACTGTTCGCCGTTTTAAGCGGCTGCTCTATCATACCGAATGACCTGATTCATAACGTTAAGCAACAATTACAGAGCTCAGCGGAAGAAAGAAATCCTTATGTACTAACTGTAAAGAACGGAAATCCCGTTGCACTGCCCGATCAATTATTCGGGGACACCTTTGAACGTTTCTTTGCGAACCCTGCCTGGACGTATTTCCGATCGGAAAGCGCCAAACATGTTGTCGAATTTACAGGCAATATGATGTATAAGGATACGGAAGTAACAGCAAGGCTGCAATTTATTGTGGATGATGGAATGGACTATTTTGAAGTAGGAGCCTTATCTTTCAACGAAGTGCCTCAAACCGAACTCGTCAAAATGGCTATGTTGGAGAAGGTTTTTGAAAAGGACTGGACGGCGTATTTGGACGATCTGCCGGTTGAAACGTATAAAAACGAAGCTAACAGCAATGAAGAGGTTGAGTTAGACGAGTACGATATTTCGGGCGATTTAGGTGAGAAAACGGATGCTTCAGATGCATCAGGGAGCTTTGCCGATTTATACAGTGGTACAATACCGGGAATCCCATCGGCTATCGGGGACAATTTCCGTTCGGTGCGTACTTCTAATGTAGGGTTAAATAAAGTCAGAGAAGTAGCATTGGGTTTTCAGCTTGAGTATCCCCAATACACTTATAATATGGATTATTCTGATTGGGATAATCCAGAGCAGCATTCAGCAACTGTTGGCTCCATTACGCTTGAGCGGGGACAACCTGTCCTTGATATTAAGATTGGCGATACCCCAAATCAAATTATCGAACGCTGGGGCGCCCCCTATGATAGCTATAAGTCTGATCCTGATGTCGGTGAAGGAGAACCATACACATTGATCTATACTTTTGGAGACTATTCGCTGGTTATTTATACGGATGATGATGCTGATTCGCCTTCGACTTATGCTTACTATCAAGATAATATCTTTGAACAGGATGAATACTAATAAATGATGTTCCATCTATCTAAGGTTGACGATCCTATTAAAGTAAAAGGCTGGATTATATGTTGATGCGAATGCGAATAAGAAAGATGGCCTACCTTGCATTGCTGTTCACCGTTTTAAGCGGCTGCTCGCTTATGCCGAATGAATTCATTCAGAAAGTTAAGCAACAATTACAGAGCGCAGCGGAAGAAGATAATCCTTATGTGCTATACGTAAAGAACGGATATCCCGAAGAACTCCCCGATCAATTGTATGGAGAGACCTTTGAACGTTTCTTTGCTAACCCTTCCTGGACGTATTTCCTATCGGAGGATCTCGAACATATTGTTGAATTTAAAGGCAAAATGTCGTATATGGATACGGAAGTAACGGCAAGGCTGCAATTTATTGTGTATGATGAAACGGACTATTTTGAACTAGGAGCCTTATCCTTCAACGAGGTGCCTCAAACCGAGCTTGTTAAAATGGCTATGTTGGAGAAGGTTTTTGGAATCGATGATTCGACGGCGTATGCGGACGACCAGCCGGTTGAAACACCTAACGACAATGCTCTCGGGCAAGAAGCGAGTGATTTAGACGAGTATGGCATGTCGGACGATTTAGGTGAGAAAAAGGATGCTGCCTCTGCCTCTGCGTCAGGGAGCTTTGAGGATTTATACAGCGGAAAAATTCCGGGAATCCCTTCGGCTATCGGAGACAATCTTCGTTCGGTACTCGCTTCTAACGATGGATTAATAGAAGTCAAAGACGATCCATACGGAATTCAGATTCTGTATCCCCAATACCGTTATTTTATAAATGATGCTGACGTGGATAATCTAGATCAGAATTCAGGAGCTCTTAGTTCCATTGTACTTCTGCCCAGACAAACAATCCTTGATATTAAGATTGGCGATACACCTAATGAAATCATTCAACGTTGGGGCACTCCCGATAATATATTTGAATATGATCCTGAACTCGGTGAAGGGGAACCCTATACAATCGTCTATACTTTTGGAGACTATATTCTGTACATTGATTCCGATTCCGCTGATTCGCCGTCAACTTACGGTTTTTACAAAGACAATGGCATTGCTCAGACTGAATAATCTACCGGAAGACCCCTGTGAAGGCGGTCTACTTTTCATTTTATAACCTGTTATTGAATGAGAACATATGTTCCTTTATAATGAATAAAAAAGAATTCAGTAAAGAAAATGCTCTTCTGTCTATCTTCAAAGCGAGGATGTGTTATATTGAAGCCTTTTTCCGTAACGATTAGCGAGGAAGAAATTCAAGAATTGAAACTTAGGTTGAGTTTGTCGCGGCTTCCCGACGAGATGCCGGATGCGGCGTGGGAATACGGAATCCCTTTGGGGTTGATGAGAGAAATCTTGCATGAGTGGAAAGTGAAGTTTGATTGGCGAGCGGTAGAAGACCGCATTAATTCACACTCGAACTATAAAGCGACGATTGACGGAATGGATATTCATTTTGTTCATGAGCGGGGCGAAGGGGAGAATCCGCTTCCCTTGCTCATTCCTCATGGATGGCCGGGGTCTTTTTATGAAATGCTTGATCTTATTCCGTATTTGACTCATCCCAGTCGATTCGGAGGGGATCCTTCCGATGCCTTTGATGTCGTCATTCCCTCTATTCCCGGACATGGATTTTCCAGCGTACCGTCCCAGAAAGGCTTTGAAGATAGGCAGGCGGCAGAACTTTTAGTTAAGCTAATGAACAAACTGGGCTATGACCGTTTCGGAGCTCATGGGTATGATTTAGGAGCAAGTATATTAGGTCTGCTCTGTTTGGATCATCCTGAACAAGTGATTGGCTATCATACGACGTCGCCGGGCAATCCTAGTCCTTATCTAGCGGATGACGCTGCTATGACAGATGCCGAGCGCCGCTATATTGAACTGTGCAAGCAGTGGTATAAGGAAGAGGCGGGTTATGCTCATCTTTTAGGAACAAAACCTCAAACGCTAGCTTATGCATTCAATGATTCTCCGCTTGGTCTCGCGGCATTCATTCTTGAGAAATGGTATTTGTGGACAGCGCCGCCAAACGGCGATTTATTCCGGCATTTTGACAGGCAAACGATGCTCACGAACGTGTCGATTTATTGGTTCACGCAAACGATCAATGCGTCCAATCGCTTTTATTATGAAGGCAGACATACGAGATGGCCCGGTGAGAACGAAGTTTCCAGCGTGCCTTTAGGCGTATCGCTAACAGCTACGCAAGCTCATGAAAGGCCGCCAAGGGAGTATGTGGAGAGGCTGTTCCCGGATATTAGAAGCTGGGAGGAGCTGGGTGAAGGCGGACACTTCGTGGCGACGGAGAATCCGAGGCTGATTGCGGAGCATATACGCCGGTTTTTCAGGAAACTACGATAATAACGATGAGTAGCTGCAACTCGCTCTATATGCAACGCCATCCGTCGGGTGGCGTTTTTACTTTTATGGTGGCGAAAAGCGAAGGATCGTGCGACGGTTAGATGCGGGGTATGGTATAATTTTGTCGAAACTTATTATTTCGGCAGGGGGATAGAGCTTGAAATGGCTATCTTAAACAACGATTGGGCTCCCGAATTGGAGCCGGAATTTATTAAGCCGTACTACTTACAGCTTCGAGATTTTCTCAAGGATGAGTATCAATCGAATGATATTTATCCTGATAAATATGATATTTTTAACGCTTTGCACTATACGTCTCTGGCAGATACGAAGGTTGTCATTTTGGGACAGGACCCGTATCACGGACCGGGACAGGCTCACGGCTTAAGCTTCTCTGTAAAAGAGGGTGTGAGAACGCCGCCATCTTTGCAAAATATGTATAAGGAATTGCATAGCGATCTGGGATGCTATATTCCGAATAACGGGTATTTGCAGAAGTGGGCGGAGCAGGGGGTACTGCTGCTGAATACATCGCTTACGGTAAGAGCGCATGAAGCGAATTCGCATAAAAACAGAGGCTGGGAGACGTTTACGGACAAAGTGATCGAGACGGTTGGCCAGAAGAAGGAACCGGTAGTCTTTATTTTGTGGGGCAGTCATGCCCAGAAGAAAGCGGGATTTATTACAAATCCGGACCATTTTATTATTCGTTCTGTACATCCGAGCCCGTTGTCGGCCCATCGCGGCTTTTTTGGCAGCAAACCGTTCTCGCAGACGAACCAGTTTTTGCGGTCGAAGGGGCTTCCCGAGATCGATTGGCAAATTCCTAATCTGTGAGCTCAGCAGTAGGAGTACGAGCGGGAATAGGATAGGAGCGTAGCTGAATTCTCAGCGAATGGGCACCTGGTTCAGCAATAACTGCGAAAATGCAGTTATTGAGCCACTGTTGGCTACGTAAGGAGCAAATAACTGCAAAAAGGCAGTTATTGGGCTGGAATGGTGCGCGAAAGACGGCGCTGTCTAGGAAATAACTGCGAAAATGCAGTTATTGTATCGATGTGGGCTACATATGGAGCAAATAACTGCAAAAAGGCAGTTATTGGGCTGGAATGGTGCGCGGACGGTGGCAATGTCTAGGGAATAACT